>JAZOVQ010000052.1:0-7888 GCA_045658805.1 Candidatus Scatosoma sp. | reverse complement strand
TCATGTTTTAAAATTTCTCAAATAATAGATGTGAGTCATTATAGAGAGATTGTCAATAAAATAAGAGGCAAACTATTGAATATTTTTATCGAATTAGACCGTGTATTTGGTAATTTGGACGATTTAGATGTGGATTCTTCGGATGAAGGGAAGGTTTCTCAAATTAATCAGAAAATTATAACTCTTATTGATAAATCCATTAAAATAGGCGATGGGAATCAAATTGAAAAAAGTAAAATTATTGGCAACGGAGATGAATAAAAATGACGCAAGGGTTTATTGCGGGGTGTACGAATTACCAAGAGCAAACATTAGAAGATATTCGATCAGATATTGAGTGGTGGATTAAATATTCTAAACAAATGCAAATTAATTTTTTGGAAACAATTGATCTCTTAAAAGCGGCGAATTATTGGCGTGAATGTGTGCCTTTTGATTTTAGAATTTTTTGCGAAAGTATACCCAATGTTTGTGGAACAATTATCAATGACTTAAATATTGTCTTAAAAGATATTGATGAGAATCAAATTTCGAGCAGCACAATAAAACTTATGAATAATGTATGCAAGATTGCATCGACAAACGAAAAACGTTCATGGGAAACATATAAAAACGACTCACAGTGGAAAGATTATGATGATCGAAATTTTAGAAGTGCAGAAGCTTTATATGCAAACGGGAGAGATTTTTTTGTGACTCTTATTGATGTTGGTAATGCGGCTGCAAGAATGGAGGATTATATGAAACCGAACAAGAATATAGATAATAGTATACATATTGGGAATGGCAATAAGATTAAAAAATCTATCATAGGACACAACAATGTACAAGAGAAAAAGGAAGGAACGTTAAGTAAGATTATTTGGAAAATTATAGCTCCTATTGTAGTGGGAGTTGCTATTGCTGCAATATGCTTGTGGCTTGGGCTAAAAAGTTAAGAATATCGGGTCTGTTATTTAAAAACAGCCAAAATTGTCCGAAAGTGGTAACTAAGCGGTAACCTGCATTTTTTAAAAACTCTGAAAGCCTTATAAATAAAGGGCTGTAGCAATTTTTTAAATTTTGGTGGCCTCGCTGTTAATCCGTGTGTCGTCAGTTCGAGCCTGACAGGGGCAGCCACAAACCCATCGATCTTTGGTCGGTGGGTTTTTGCTATGCCCCTGTCAACCGTCCACTGACGAACGTTTTGTAATCAAAACGAGTGTCGTCACTGACGCTCGCAAATAGAGCAAGAGGAAGAGAAGAAGAGAGCCGTGCTCGCTATTCCGTCGCTTGCAAGCAAGCTCCTTACGCTCCTGACAGAGGCAGCCACAAACCCATCGACCTTTGGTCGGTGGGTTTTTGCTATGTCCCCATCAACCGTCCACTGACGAACGTTTTGTAATCAAAACGAGTGTCGTCACTGACGCTCGCAAATAGAGCAAGAGGAAGAGAAGAAGAGAGCCGTGCTCGCTATTCCGTCGCTTGCACGCAAGCTCCTTACGCTCCTGACAAGGGCAGCCACAAAAGGCAGGAACGCAACAGCGTGCCTGTTTTTGCCGTCTTTATTAATTAGGGGGGCGCTTGGGTGGTTAAGTTGAGCTAAATTTCTAAAATGCGTTAAAAGCGATTGAGAAAAAGACTATAATTTGCTATAATGAAATTAATATTTGAGATGCGGGTACATATATGATTACTTTACACGAATTACTAGATATTAAGGAAACGGATTTTTGCCATTATAAAGTGCATTTTGCAACGGGATTGCATAATAGGAAAAAGCCATATAACTTTTTTCTAATTGGTGGCTTTAAGGGGTGGCAAGAATGTCAAACAAATAAAAACTTTGGCAGAGAGTATATTTTATCATTGATTTATTACGATAAAGATATTTGGATGTTTGGTGGAATTTATAAAGTACTACCCGTTCAACCTATTCCGATTGAAGGAGAAAATGGTTGGAAGGGATGGAAGTATGAAACCGAATTACTAGACAAGGCTACGGATTATGTTGGTAGAGCCTTTTTTAGATTTAAAAAAGAATTTAGAGCGTCGTACCCTGTTTTAGAGTTGGACCCTAAAAATGGCGACCCTATCGCGAAAATGCAGTTATCGCACATTTTAGATAAAAGGGTTGCCCTTACGGATTTTTTAGGTTTTGATCAAGTTAATATTGACTATAAAACATTAAAATATATTGTATCTGATAATATACAGTCGTGGAAAGCCGCCTTATCAAACATAAAAGGGGTTTATTTGATTGTGGATACCTTATCGGGTAAACAATATGTTGGGAGCGCGTATGGCGACGAGTGTATATGGCAACGTTGGTCTAATTATGCAAAGGACGGACATGGCGGAAACGTGGAACTTAAAGAACTTTTGAAACTGAATGGGGAAAACTACAAATATAATTTTAAGTACTCTATTTTAGAAGTTTGCAATATGAATTTGGGTAATGAATATATAATAGCCCGAGAAACGCATTGGAAAGAAGTTTTGCTTACAAGAAAGTTTGGGTTAAACAAAAATTAAAGTTGACAAGTTTTAGCTTTTATAAGAGTCCTATGCAAAGAGGATAAAATTGATTGGTTATACAGCTAACAAAAAAGGCAGCTACGCAATAGCGTGCCTGTCTTTTTTGAAGTAAGGGAAGAAAGAGAAAAAAATTAATGAAATATTCTTCATTTTTGGGTTGTTTTTTGTTGACATTGTAAAACAAATTGACTATAATGTTTCAGGTTAGTAGATAGCTCTACTTTGATTGAAGCAACTATTGAGCTCCAAAACGCGTAAAAAGCGGGAGGAGCTTTTTCAATGCTTAAAAAGCAATTACTTTCATTTTACAAAAGGTGTTCTATGTGGAAAGATTTATTGTTTTCAGCCAACGTAATTGTCCCCATTTTCTTGCTGATTGTCGTTGGTTACGCTTTAACTCGTTTAAAAGTGTGGGACGAAAATTTCTTAAAAGTTGCCAACAACGTATGCTTTAAGTGCTTTTTGCCCGTGCTGTTGTTTTACAACGTTGCCAGCGCGGATATTTTTGAGGTGTTTAACGGCAAACTCGTTCTTTACACGTGCTTGTGCGCACTGGTTATTTGCGGTACGCTGTTTTTTATCGTTCCGTTGTTTATCAAAGATAACCATCGCCGCGGCGTTATGATTCAAGGCACCTTCCGTTCCAATTTCTTATTGTTTGGCGTGCCGCTTGCATTGAGTATCGGCGGAACGCAAGGCGCAATTTTGGCAGCGGTAGTGGCGTCCTTTTATATCCCCGTTATCAATATGCTTTCGGTGATTTCTCTGTACGTGTTTAGCGAAGCCGAACATAAAAACTTGAAGTCGGCCTTTATAGGCATTTTGAAAAATCCCTTGGTTATCGGCGGCATTTCAGGATTTTTGTTTTCCGTTATCCGTAACTCTATCGGCTTTACCATTCCCGTAATGCTGGACGCGACGCTGCAAGATATCACTTCGCTTGCTACTCCGTTTGCCTTTTTGATTCTCGGCGGCGATTTGAAGCTGAACAATATGCTGCGTGACGTAAAAGCAACGCTGTTTTCGGTGATTGGAAAAATTGTAGTGATCCCTGCGATTATGTTGCCCGTTTCCGCTTTGCTTGGCTTTAATCAATTGGAAATGGCAATTTTGCTCGCCGTATTTGCAACGCCGAACGCTGTGTCGAGTTATGCAATGGCGAGAAATTATGAAGCGGATTACGAGCTGGCGGGCGAAATTATCACTCTCGGAACATTGCTGTCCATATTTACAATTTTCGTTTTCGTTACGATTGCAAAGACGCTTTGCTGGATTTAAGCAACGCATACCGCCCGCAACGGCTTCGGTGGGGCGTCTTTTTGCGCTAAAAACGAATTTTTTTGTGGGCTGTCGCGACAATTGTACAGCAACCCCTTTACCAATTGCAAAAAAAGTGCTATAATAATAGTATAAACAAGCGAACGTTATCAAAAAAGAGGGGAAAAATGTTAGGTGTTATTTTTGTGCTGATTGTTGTGGTGACGGTTTTTGAAGGGCTATTGAATGCAAAGTGATGCCTTGCGCGGCGGCGCGAATTGTTTTACAAGAGGGACGAGATGAAAATTTTGGGCTGTGACTATGACGGAACGCTAAATTACGGCGGTATAGACGATGCCAAACGCGCGGCGATTAAGAAATGGCAAGCGCAGGGGAACAAGCTGGGCGTTGTAAGCGGCAGAGGCCCCGATTGGATGGCGGTTGTCAATAAGGAATTGGGTGTAACGCTGGATTTTTTTGTGGCGTTTAACGGCGGAATTATCGTCGGCGCGGACGGGAAAGTGATATGCAAAACGGCGTGCGAAAACGTCAATCCTAAAGATTTAACCGCGGATTTGTTTGCATGGGGATGTGATTTTGCGCACGTTAACAGCGATGCCTATTATTTAATTCGTCGGGATAAAAAAGCGGTTGGCAAAGGGGAATATTGCCTTGAGGAGCTGACCTTGCCCACCCTCATCTATCAAGTGAGCGTGCAAATGAAAACGGAGCAGGAAGCGGCGGAAATAACCGCTTTGGTCGCGGAAAAATACGGTGAACGCTTGACGCCTTTGCAAAATGGGATTTGTGTGGATATCGTACCAAAGGGCGTTAGAAAGGCGTACGGAATGTATAAAACGCAGGCGCTATTCAACGCCAAAAAGGAAGACGTTATCGTTGTTGGCGATAACTTTAACGATGAGGATATGCTGAAAGAATTTTATTCCTATGCGATGGAAAACGGAGTGGAAGAAATGAAGCGTATCGCCACGCACGTAACCAAGAGCGTTACGCAGTTAATTGAACGGGAATTGGCGCGTTAAAAATAGAAAAAAATGGACAAATAGCCTTTGGGTCACCGAGGCTATTTTTGTCTTTATTTATAGGAAAAATGATTTCAACTCGTACATGGGTGGGGGCTTTTACGGTTGGGGAAGGGTGCGAATGTCTTTTGTGAATTTCTCGATAAGGGTTTTTCAAATTTCTATTGACATTTGGCGAGAAATTTGTTACAATGCAATAGGGCGTAAGCGGTGTAAACTCGCGCGGCTTTAGAAAGGAGAAAAAATGAAATACGTAACTTTTAGTTTTGATGACGGCGTAACGCAAGACAAGCGTTTCATCGAAGTGTTGAATAAATATGGTTTAAAGGCAACCTTTAACCTTAATTCGTCTTTGTTTGGTTTGAAGGGCGGTTGGGAGCAAAATGGTAAATGGTTAAACCACAATAAAATTTCGCCGTTGGAAGTAAAGGACGCGTACGTAGGACACGAAGTAGCGGTGCATACGTTGACGCATCCTAATTTAACAGGGGAAACGGACGAAGCGGTGGAATATCAAGTGGAAGAGGATAGAAAACAGCTTTCCCGTTTGGTAGGATATACGGTGCGCGGTATGGCGTATCCCTGCGGCGGCGTGAACAACGACGACAGAGTGGCAGGCATTATCAAAGAAAAGACGGGGGTTTTGTACGCGCGTACCATTTCGTCTACTTATTCGTTTGATTTGCCGACCAACGTACATAGATTGAACCCTACGGTGCATATCGGCGAGGCGGATAAATTGTTTGCGCTTGCGGAAGAATTTATCGCCTTGAAGACGGACAAACCGCAATTGTTTTACATTTGGGGGCACGCTTACGAATTTGACGTTTTTGATCAAATGGACTGGGATAAGCTGGAAGAATTTTGCAAGCTGATTTCGGGGAAAGCGGACATTATATACGGAACGAATATAGAAGTTTTGTCGCAGTTGGGGCTTATTTAACGGAGAAAACGCAGGATAAAAAACGAGCTTAATTTTGCCTTAAAACCGTAAAAGGATAGGGGCATGGTCGAGTTGAATACTAAAAAGAGGGTATAAAGCCCTTGTAAGGAGAGGTATGGAAAAATATTTTGGGGTTATGCTGGATATGTCCAGAAACGGGGTTATGAAGGTTGACACGTTGAAAAAATACGTCGATTATTTGTCCGCTTTTGGGTATAACATGTTGCAATTGTATACGGAAGACACCTACGAAGTGAAAAACGAACCCTATTTTGGATATTTGCGCGGTGGGTATACGGCAAATGAGCTGAAAGAAATTGACGGCTATTGCAAGGAAAAGGGGATTGAGCTTATCCCTTGCATTCAAACGTTGGCGCACCTTGGCACTATTTTTAGATGGGGCGATTATAAAATTGCCAACGACACGACGGACATTTTGTTGATAGACGAGCCTCGTACCTATCAATTGATAGACAATATGTTTGCTACTCTCGCGGAGTGTTTTACTACGCGCAAAGTACATATCGGCATGGACGAAGCGCACATGGTAGGGCTTGGTAAATATTTGGAGCAACACGGCTACCATAACCGTTTTGAGCTGTTGAATAAGCACCTTGCAAAAGTGGTGAAGATTGCGCAAAAATATGGCTTTAAGCCGATGATGTGGTCGGATATGTTCTTCCGTATCTCTAACAACGGCGAGTATTACGGCCGTAATATGAAAGTGCCGCAGGCGTTGATTGACGGCGTGCCTGACGTTTCGCTTGTGTATTGGGATTATTATCACACGAAAAAGGACGATTATCGCGGTATGGTAAAGGCGCACCAGCGTTTTGGGAAGGATATATGGTTTGCAGGCGGCGCGTGGAGCTGGGCAGGCTTTACGCCGTCCAACCGCTATACGCTCAAATCGATGAAGCCTGCTTTGGACGTTTGTAAGGAATTTGGTTTGGATAAAATTTTCTTCACTCTTTGGGGTGACAACGGCAAGGAATGTTCCTATTTTGCCTTATTGCCTTCGTTGTATTATTTAAAACGCTATTACGACGGCGAGCGAGACAAAGCGGTTATCGCAAAGGAATTTGAAGCGTTGACGGGCGAGAAATTCCAACGAATGATGGATACCGATTTACCTAATTTGGTGGGCGGTAACAAAGTGGGATATTGCAACCCCAGCAAGTATATGTTGTATAGCGATTTGTTCCTGGGCTGGATGGACGTGCAGGTAAAAGTGGGCGTGGAAGAGGAATATAAACGCTTGGCGAGAAAATTTGCAATGCAGGCAAAGCAAAGTGAAAAGTTTGGATATTTGTACGACGTTTACGCAAAGCTTTGCCGTGTGCTGTCCGTCAAATATGGCTTGGGCGTGAAAGTGCGCGAAGCTTATCAACAAAAGGACAAAGCGGCGTTGCAGGCGCTTATTGGTGATTTCAAAAAGACGGAAAAATATTTGCGCCAATTCCACGAAGCTTTTAGAACGTTTTGGTATCGTGAATATAAACCCAACGGGTTCGAAGTGCAGGACGCGCGCTTGGGCGGCTTGATGCAGCGTGTAAAGACCTGCAGACAGCGTTTGGAGGGGTATTTGAAAGGGGCAGAGGAAAGCTTGCCCGAATTGGAAATTGTCTTTAAGCAATGCTGGGATAAAGATATAACTCTTTGCTTCAATAGCTGGAGCGGAACGATTACGGTTAACCCTATTTGATAAAAGAATGTAAAAAACGCTCCCTTGGCGGAAATGCTAGGGGAGCGTAATTTTTTTTACGCGTAGTGGGAAAATTTTTAAACCCATTGACAAAATGTGGAAATGGTGATATAATAATTTTATATTTATAAAATTCAGGAGCGCATAGCTATGAAAAAATTTTTAATTTCTTTATTGGCATGTTTGTGTGTTGGAACGGCGACGGCTGGTTTTTCTGCATGTTCGGATGATGAAAATGCTTCGAGCACCGATAGCAGTTTCAATACAAGCCAAGGAAACTCTTCCGAGTGGGCAAATAGCTCTTTCGGGGGTGGTGGCTCCTCTGGGTGGCACGATAGCTCTTTCGGGGGGGGTGGCTCCTCTGGGAGGCACGATAGCTCTTTCGGGGGCGGTAACTCCTCTGGGTGGCCCGATAGCTCTTTC
>JAZOVQ010000051.1:0-5885 GCA_045658805.1 Candidatus Scatosoma sp. | reverse complement strand
GTTGTGCTTGCAAACAGTGTAATTAAAGAAAACGCTACCGTTTCCTATTCGATTATTGATGAAAACGTTACCGTTGGTAAAAACGCCGTTATCGGCGTGGCAAAAGATTCCAATGCTGAAATCGTTGTGTTGGGTAGAGGGCTTACCGTTGCAGACGGCGTAACCGTTAGCGAAGGTCAAAAGCACGAAAAAGATATTACGGAATAAGGGGGAGTAGAAATATGGCAGCATCTGCAATCGGTATTATTTTTTCCAATATGCACGAAGAAACCGTGCCTGAACTTGTTCGTAGAAGAACAATGGCGTCTATCCCTTACGGCGGAAGATATCGTATTATCGACTTTATTTTATCTAATATGGTCAATTCGGGGATTACTACGGTTGGCTTAATGGCAAACAACAACTATCGTTCGCTTATTGACCATATCGGTAGCGGTAAAGATTGGGATTTGGCAAGAAAAGACGGCGGTTTGATTTTGCTTCCGCCTTTCTCCGAAAAGAACGATAAAATGTATACGACGCGCTTGGAAGCGTTGGGCTCGCTTACGGGATTCTTGAGCCGTAGAAAAGAAAAATACGTTGTTTTAACGGATTGCGACGGCGTTTTGAAGATTGATATTCAAGATATTATCGCACAACACGAGAAAAACAATGCTGAAATTACGATGGTTACTCATTATGGTAAGGTAGGCGCTCGTTCCGATTTCATGCTTGTAAAAGCTGACGCAACCAACCGCGTAACTGAAATTCAACATTCTCCTCACGTAAAAGACGGCGATAAAGCAGATATTTTCATTAATATCATGGTTTTGGATCGTCAATTCTTGTTAAACCTCGTAGAGGATTCCGTTGCGCATGGTTTCAACAGCTTCGGAAACGATATTCTTATCAAACAATTGAACAGTTTGCGTATTTTCCGTTATGCATTTAACGGCTATTACGCTGGTATTGATTCCGTTGCCGCTTATTATAAGCACAATATGGAATTGCTTGAAAAGGACGTACGCGACGAATTGTTTGGCGCTCGTGATATCTATACGAAAGTAAGAGATAGTGCACCTACGAAATACGGCGCGGATGCCGTTGTAAAAAATTCGCTTATTTCCGATGGTTGCGTTATTGAAGGTGTTGTTGAAAATTCCATTCTTTTCCGTGGTGTAAAGGTAGAAAAGGGCGCAGTTGTACGCAATTCTATCATTATGCAGGATAATATCATTGGTCCGAGAACGTCACTTGATTGCGTTATCACCGATAAAAACGTCGTTATTAGCGACAGCAAAACGCTCAGCGGATGCAGTACGTTGCCGTACTTCATTCAAAAGGGCACCAGATTATAACAAACTTTAGGCATAAGACCTATGTTTCGCATAGGTCTTATGCCTGATATAGTACTACAATGCAAATTGCATGAAACTTAATAGAAAATGCGGAAGCTTTAGGAGATTTATATGGCGGAAAGAAAAACGGTTGTTATTGAAAAAGCAAAAGATGTAAAAGTCCCTGTAAGAAGAAAGAAAAGTGAGCCTGCTATCGCTGAAAAGCGTAAGGTTTTATTTGTTGCGTCGGAAGCTAGACCTTTTATCGCAACGGGCGGTCTTGCCGACGTAATCGGTTCGTTGCCTCAAGCATTGGCTAAAGACCCGAAATACGATATTCGCGTAGTGTTGCCTTTATATTCGGATATTAAGCCTGAAATGCGCAGAAAAATGAGCTTTTTAGGCAATATTTTCGTGCCTTTGGCTTGGCGTAATCAATATTGCGGTATTTTTACCTGCGAACAAAACGGCGTTACGTTCTATTTCATTGACAACGAATATTATTTCAAGCGTTCTGGTTGCTACGGATATTACGACGATGGGGAACGCTTTGCATTCTTTTCCCGCAGTGTAATGGAAATTTTACCGTTTATCGGCTTCTATCCCGATATTTTACATTGTCACGATTGGCAAGCGGCGCTTGCGGCAATTTATTTGAAAACTATTTATTGCCATCGCCCCGAATATCAATTTATTCGCGCATTGTTTACCATTCATAACATTGAATATCAAGGCAAATACTCCATGGATATTTTGGAAGATTTGTTCGGCATTTCCTATGAAAACGCGTATTTATTGGAATACGACGGCTGTATCAATTTGATGAAGGGCGCTATTGAATGTTGCGAACGCTTCTCTACGGTAAGCCCGACGTATGCAAATGAAATTAAGACGGCGCAATATGCACACGGTTTGCAGGATATTATTTGTAAAAACTCCTTCAAATTGACGGGTATTTTAAACGGTATTGACGTGGATATGTACAATTCCGCAACCGATTCCGCATTGTTTGCAAACTTTGACGCTGAAAACTTGGAAAATAAGAAAATTTGCAAAACCGAACTTCAAAAAATGCTTGGTTTGCCTGTAAAAGACGTACCTATTATTTCCATGATTACCCGTTTGGTATCCCATAAGGGTTTGGATTTGGTAAAAGCGGCGATTGAAGACGTTTTACACGAAGACGTACAATTTGTTTTGTTGGGTACGGGGGATACGGCGTACGAAAACTATTTCAAGGATTTGGGTAGAAGATACGAAGGGAAGGTTTCCGCGAATATTGCATTCAACGGCGATTTGTCTAAAAAGATTTATTCGGGTTCGGACATTTTCTTGATGCCGTCGATTAGCGAACCTTGCGGTTTGTCGCAAATGATCGCATCGCGTTACGCGACCGTTCCCGTAGTTCGTGAAACGGGCGGTTTGTATGATAGCATTAAACCCCAAGGCGCAGGCGGCAACGGCTTCACGTTTGCTTCTTGCAACCCTTATGATATGCTTTACGTAATTCACGAAGCTTTGGATATGTATAAAAACAACGAAGCATGGAAAAACTTAATGAAAATTGCCGCTACTACCGATTTCTCGTGGGAGAAATCCGCAGGCGAATACAAAAAATTGTATGACGATACCTATGCATTGTTGTAATCAATAAACTTATTGCGAAGGAAAAATTTTTTAGGAGATATAGAGAATATGAAAAATGAAAAAATTTCGGAAGCAGAAGCAAAAGACCTAATTAAAGGGAAACTCTCCCGTTATTTTGGTGTTGCGCCTTCGGAAGTTAGAAAGGAGCAGCTTTATAAGGCTGTTGTTATGAGCATTCGCGATATTATGCTCGAAAAACGCCATAAGTTCCACCTTGAAACGAAGAAGACGAAATCCAAAAGGGTTTATTACCTCTGCATGGAATTCTTGATGGGGCGTTCCTTGAAAAACAGTATCTTTAACCTCGGCGTTTACGATACTTTTTCGGCGGCCTTGAAGGAATACGACGTAACGCTTGAAGAGCTTTACGAATTGGAACCCGATGCTGGGCTTGGTAACGGCGGTTTGGGTAGACTTGCCGCTTGTTTCATGGACGCTTTGGCTACGGGCGACTATCCTGCTATGGGATATTCGATTCGCTATGATTACGGTTTGTTCAAACAAAAAATTGTTGACGGTTGGCAGACGGAGCTTCCCGACGTATGGCTTCCCGGCGGTGAAGTTTGGCTGACGCAAAGAAGCGACAAAATTTTCACTGTTAAATTTGACGGCTACGTAGAAGAAAAGTGGACGGAACATGGGTTAGAAACCATTTACCGCGATGCAAAAGAAATTCAAGCCGTTGCGTACGATATGATGGTTTCGGGTTACGACAGCAAAGCCGTTTCCGTACTTCGTCTTTGGAAGGCAAGAAGTGTACAAAACTTCGATATGAAGCTTTTCTCGCAAGGGGATTACGCTTCCGTTATGAAGGACGACAACGAAGCGGAATTGATTTCTAAAGTTTTGTATCCTGCCGACAACCACGTTGAAGGGAAATCCTTGCGTTTGAAACAGCAATATTTCTTGGTTTCCGCATCCTTGCAAAACATTTTGGCGGACCACAAGAGAAGATACGGCTCTTTGAAATTGTTGCCTAAAATGGCGGCGATCCATTTGAACGATACGCACCCTGCATTGGCGGTTCCCGAATTGATGCGTTTGCTCATTGACGAAAACGGTATGAATTGGGATGAGGCTTGGAACATTACTACGTCCGTTTGCGCGTACACCAACCACACCGTACTTGCAGAAGCGTTAGAAACTTGGCCTGAAGATTTGATCGCGCGCAGATTGCCTCGTATCTATACCATTTTGAAGGAAATCAACCGTCGTTTCTGCGAAGACTTGTGGGCTCGTTTCCCTGGCGATTGGAACAAAATTTCCCGTATGGCAATTATGTCGTATAATATCGTTAAAATGGCAAACCTTTCCGTGCATGGTTCCCATCACGTAAACGGCGTTTCGGGCTTACACAGCGAAATTATTAAAGAAAGCATTTTTAAGGATTTCTACGATTACACGCCCGAAAAGTTTACGAACGTAACCAACGGTATCGCGCATAGACGTTGGCTTAATCAATCGAACCCTGAACTTTGCGCTTTGTTGAACGATTGTATCGGCGAAGGATACGCAAAAGACGCTTCCAAATTGGCTGAATTTAAAAAATTCGAAAATGATGATAGCGTTTTGAAGCGTTTGGAAGAAATAAAAGCAATTAAGAAAAAACAATTTGCTGATTTTGCATTGAAAAAGCAAGGGGTTATTATCAATCCTAACACCATTTTTGACGTGCAAGCAAAGCGTTTGCATGAATATAAACGTCAACTCCTTAACGTGTTGCATATCATTACGGATTATTTGATTTTGAAAGAAAATCCCGATACGCCTATGCAACCTAAAACGTATATCTTTGCTGCAAAAGCGGCGGCAGGGTATTATATGGCGAAGAAAATTATTAAATTAATTTGTTTCCTCGCTGAAGATATCCGTAAAAACCCGAAAATTGCTGAAAAATTGAACGTTGTTTATATGGAAGATTACAACGTTACGATGTCGGAATATTTGATGCCTGCATCGGAAATCTCCGAACAAATTTCGCTTGCGGGAAAAGAAGCAAGCGGTACGGGCAATATGAAGTTCATGATCAACGGTGCTTTGACTATCGGTACGTTGGACGGCGCAAACGTTGAAATGAGCGAACACGTTGGCAACGACAACATTTATATTTTCGGCTTAAAAGCAAATGAAGTGTCTGAAATTTGGCACAATGGCTATTCTTCTAGTATCTATTACAACAACGATCCCATGCTTAGAAAGGTAGTGGAAGCTTTGATTATCGGCTTTAACGGCGAATCCTTTGCTGATATTGCGAACTATTTGCTCACGGGAACGCCCGTTGCGGATCCGTATATGTGCATGGCTGATTATCAATCTTACCTCGCAACGCAAAACGAGTTGTCCGAGCTTTACGCAAAGGAAAAACGCGCTTGGAATCAAAAATCGTTGCGTAATATCGCGGCGGCAGGCTATTTTGCAGCCGATAGAAGCATTAAGGAATACGCTGACAATATTTGGGGCTTGAACTCCTTGAAAGATTGATAAAAATTGCTTTTGGCTATAAATATTTGTAGCTCAATTTTCACAAATTATAATAAGACCGACAAAAAGCTGTAATTTTAATTACGGCTTTTTATCGGATAAGAAGGGCTTTATTATGTCTTATTGTATTTATTTTGATCCTTTGGATAGCGCTTGTAAAAACATTCTCGGCGCCGTTCCGCAAGGGGATTTGTTGCAATTAAACGTCTTTTTCAAAAAAAGCGACGCAAGCAGCGAATATGAACAACCGAACGAAAAGGCTTTTTTGCGCTTGAATAAAGACGGGGAAGAAAGTGCGCTGTATCCCATGCAAATAACGGATTTTGGTTGGAGTATTGCGATTAGAATTGAAGAAATCGGCTTGTTTTTTTACAATTTTTACGTAGAAAACATAGGAAACGTTTCCTGCGGTTATTTGGAAAAGGGGATTGTTACGGATTA
>JAZOVQ010000050.1:0-11524 GCA_045658805.1 Candidatus Scatosoma sp. | reverse complement strand
TCTTCCTAAGACCGCTTGGCCTCCGACTTCCGTTTTTCACAGGCAAAACTCTTTCTTCCTTTTCCAAAAGATTGCAAAGCGTTACTCGTTTTACCTCATCGCCAAAGGCAAGTTTGCATACCGTTTTTTGGCCGCTACTCTCAAAAATTCTCAAAATTTGTCCATTGCCGTCATAGGCAGGTTTCAAGGTGTCAATGAGTATATTTTCCTTGTCCGTAGAAGCAAACGAATATTCCTTTTTCGCAAAACAATGCTTAAAGCCGTTGATAAACGCATGGGAAACCCGTTCCACGTCGTTTGCGTTTTCACCGCAATATACGCCGTAACGGAAGGTATGTATGCCCTTTACTTCCGTTGCAGGATATTCGGGAGAGCGCAAAAGATTCAAGCTAAGTAAGCCGTCCTTCGCGCGATAACCAAACTTGCAATCGGACATTACAGCGAATTTATAGTTGTTTTCACTAAGTTGAGAATATCTCTGCGCGCAAATTTCAAACTGGATTTTTTCCGTCGCCGTATTTTCCTTTGTCGTTCTCTTGATGTTACCGAACTGAATACCGCAAGTGACGAAATCACTTTGCAAATCTGTATGGAAATCTGCACGAAGCATCTTGTTCGTTTCCTGCCAGTCTACGGTGGTTTCGAACTCTAAATACTCACTACCGTGTTTTAATTTGATTTTTTGACAAAGCGTGGACGCACCGTAACGGAAGGTTTGTTCTCTTATAGCGCATGCGCCTTCCAAGTAAGATTTAACGTCTGTCAAAACGAAATATTCTGGGTCAGCCTGATAATACAAAGGGTCTATATCCCATGCGTCGCCGCATATCCACGAGCATTCGTCTTGATATACCGAAAGCACGTTGCCGCCCTTTTCCGTAAGCACGTTTCTGCCGTCTTTTTTACGAATGACGCTGACCAAAATCCCTTCGTCATTGAACTTTGCAATGATTTTATCGTTGGATAAGGCGTGTTTATCCGCACGACAATTCAGCTTTTTAATTTCTTTCCCTGCGCTCAAAAGGGTATACCCCAAAGGCTTTGCCGTAAGCGAATAGAATTTTCCATCGTCTTCCACAACGTCTTGCACTGCAAACCCCAAGGAGTTAAATACCGCGTTAGGCTTTTCTTTTACGACAAGTTTATCTAAAAGCGCCTGCACGGATTTTTCCAAACGGCAATACGCTTCTTCCGTTTCATCGTAAACACGTTTAATACACGAGCCGGGAAGTATATCGTGAAATTGATAAAGCAATACTTCCTTCCAAATTTCGTCCACTACCGCTTGGGGGAATACTACACCGTCCGTTTTACTTGCAATCGCATACGCCACTTCCAAGTCGTGCAGCATATTTTCCAACATTTTATTGTGCTTTTTGTTGTAGCCCTGCGAAGTGTACGTGCCTTGATGCGCTTCCAAATACATCTCGCCTTTATAGGTTTCTAATTGCTTCGATTGTTTTTCTAATTTTTTAAAGAAAGCATTAGAAGATTCTTGCTTAACGGGGGGAAGCCCGTCTAAATTTTTCATTCTCTTCAACGCTTCCAAATGCCGAGGAGCAGGACCTGCACCGCCGTCACCAATCCCGTACAGCAAAAGCGCATTTTCCACCTTTCCCTTTTCCTGATAATTTTTGACAGCTTTATGTACGTTGGTCGGGAACGCCATGCTGTTGTAATCCCCTTCGGGCGGCATATGTACAAGAACGGAATCGTCGGAAATCCCTTTCCAAATAAACGAGTTATACGGGAATTTTGTCACCCAGTTCCAGCTCATTTTAATCGTACAAAGATACTTCACGTCCGACTTTGCGCAAAGTTGCGGAAGGGTAGCAGAAAAGCCGAAAACGTCTGGCAACCATAAGGTATCTATTTCTTTGCCAAACTCGTCTTTAAAGAATTGTTTCCCGTAAAAAATTTGTCTTACAAGCGATTCGCCGCAGGGTACGTTCGTATCGGGCTCTATCCACATACAGCCTTGCGGTTCTATTCTACCATTTTCCACCGCCCGTTTTATCCTTTGATATAAATCGGGCTCATTTTGTTTAATCCACTCATACTGTTGCGGTTGACTTGCACCGTACACGTAATCGGGATAACGTTCTATCATTTCAAGTTGTGTAGCAAACGTTCGGATTGCTTTTCTTTTGGTTTCACGAATAGGCCACAGCCACGCCAAATCCAAATGCGAATGCCCCACCGCCGAAAATTTCAACGAGGGTGTGCCACCTTTCTTGGAAAGCTCTTTTCCTAACACTTTTCTCGCAAGAGCTACTTCTTCTGAAGTATAATCTTTCAATATATTTTTTACTTCTAAAAGCGCATACGTAATGGAACAGTATCTCGGGCTATCCTCAGACAAAGTCTTTCTCAAATCGTCAAGAATCAAATAATCGTAATACAACTGTCGCATTTCTTCGTTTACGGTTGCGATAAAGCCTTCCTTATAAGGACGCGGGGCACTTCTTTCCTTATCCCCCCAAACAAAGTTCCCAAACAAATCGTTATAGCCGCAATCCACCCAAAAATCTACCGTTTCGCCGCCGTTTGCTTGGTCTAAAAAGGGAACGACTCTCTTCCAGCCCCAGTCGTTTACATTTTCCTCGTTTACGGTAAACGTAGTAATCCCTCTTTGCGGATTACCATCCTCGTTATATATGCAGCCTTCACCGCCTACGTCTAATAAAAGAACAATTTTTTGTCCTTTGCAAGAATCGGGAACAAGCCCTGTAAAATGAAACCAAGCGCAATCAAAAAGTTTCCCCCAGGTGTCCCCCATTGCAAGAGAAATTTTTTTACCGCTCGTTCTTTTTTCAAAAGGAACGGGCTCTTCCGTTTGATAAATTACAGCTTCTAAATCCGCACAAACCGTATAAATTTTTTCCTTTATACGTTTCAGCATTTCGCCCGGAATTTTATCGTAAATCTTTTTCGCATTGATAGGCATCATATCTTTATCCTCTAACCTAAAAATCTTTCATTTTCCCTTACTTGTAAATCACTTTATCAAGCCAATAAATTTTCGCGTACCGCATAAATTGTTTGCATAGAAATATCGCATACGCTAGTCAAATAATTTTCTATTGCCTTTTGCAACGTTTCACCGTTCGGCGCATACCACTGCATCATAAGAGAATGCATTTGCCCAAAGGCGATAAAATTTTTCTCATCGTTTTGCATAACGCCGCTACTTTCAAACTCCCAATTTCGAACACTGCTACGCCAACGTCTCCCCTGCTCGGAAAAGGACGTCAACTCAAAATCCTGTACTAACCCTTCGTATTCAACGCCTAATACGCCATTGATTAAATAACAAATCGTACCCGTTCTATCCGCACCAGCCGTACAATGTATATAGACAGGCAAGTTATCGGGATTGGCTATCGCTTCAAATACGCCTTTTATCCCGTCAATCGTTCTTGCGTCAAACAAACCAGCTCCGCTCGCCTTGGGCTGACAGGTATCGGGCAAAATGGAGTTGTACGCCCACATACCAAGCTGTTGATAAGCAACCCCTTCCAGCTCTACTGCTTTACCGCCGTCTGTGCCGTAGCGTACGTCAAGCTCCGTCTTAATGCCCAATTCTTTCGTAAACGTAGCAATCCCTTCGTCTGTTATTGCGTTTAATCTTGCACCGCGGTAAATCAAGCCGTATTGTACTTTGGAATTTCCTTGTGCTTTATATCCGCCGATATCGCGGACGTTAGAAACGCCGTCCACGTTTACAATACGTTGACAAAAATCGCCTTGCGTTGTAAAGCTTTGCATTTTCGTTTCGTGGAGCAATTTACCGTTTTCATCGTGCGATTGCACTTTTACGTAATAGGTCGTATTCGGTATCAATGCGGAGAAGGTATATTCCGTTTCATCACCATTCAACGCATACCTGTCCCCATCCTTTTCTCCTTTATCGGTGGAAAGAACAACCGTATAGCTATCTGCATTTTCTTGTGCATCCCAACGGACAGTTGTCCTTTGCTTATCATAAATATCCGCAGACTGTAATGCCATAATCTGCTCGTAATCGTCTTCTGCTCGCAAATAATCGCACACCTCTTGGCTGTACATTTGCGTATTAGTAATTTGCAATTCGTCTTTATTAGTTAAATTACAAGCACTAAAAAGAGACACGGATATAAAAAACGTTAATGCGGACGCCGCCCATTTTTGAATTTGCATACCATACCTATACTTTGCATAGGGATGCACATATATATGCACCCCTATGCGTTTTTAATCTTTATTATTTTGCTTTAACGGGAATAATGAATATACCCTCTGCCGATGCAACGTCAATCGAAAGTACACCGTTATTCAAGTAAACAAGTTTCTCTTCGCTACCCTGATATACTTTCACGGCTTTATATTCACTGTTAAACGTAACGGTAACGTTTGCCGCCGTAGCATTGTTAGGAACGGTGAGATTGGTAATCATCACGCCGTCGTAACCGTTTTCGTCTTCAAAATGACCGATGACAACGTCCTGCGTAGACGTTACGCTACTCATTACGCCAAATTGATTTACCGCAACCGAATGCGTCAAATCATTCGTAATCAAGCCCGTTTGCGCCGAGCTGCCCGTTACCGTAGAAGTACCAAGCCAATCAAAGCTCATAAATACGTGATCCCAATTACCGATTGCCGTACTTGCATCCTTCACATCGGTATAGGTCTGCGTCCATTCGCCCGTATTCTGGTTGAACATAGCACCGTCGATAATGTAATCGCCCGTACCTGCAAACGTATAATGAATGAGGTTGGTTGCGCCGTAGGTCATTGCAACGTACATCTGGTACTTCAAATCTGCCGCCGTCGGGTCAATATACTTCGTTTCATCGCCATCAGCCAAATGCTGTGTGGTAAGCAAGGTGTACCAGAAAGGCTTATCGTTCTTGTCCGCATAATAGCTCGCAATATCAAAGTTCTTCAACCAATCCGTTCTAAGACTAATCGTAGACTCGTAACCCGTAATCGAATTAAAGATGTTTTTCTTCGCCTTATAATACATCATATAATGGTCGAAAGAAACGATGGGCAAATTGCTGGTTTCAATAGCGCCTTTTACGTATGCATCATAATCGCCGCCCATATCGCCGCTGTATACGGGAAGAAGGTTGACGTAAAGCTGTTTACCGTTTGCGCCAAACGCCGAAGCATCCCACTTTGCCTTCAAGGTCTTTAATGAAGATAAATCGCTGTATGCAGGTTCGTCCACGTAATATCCCAAGAATGCTTTGTGTGCGACGTAGGAAGGAATTGTGCTGCCATCCCAAGACTTTTGGAAGAAGAGCCCAACGCCGTATTTTGCCGCCAAATCCAACAAACGAGTTTCGTCCTCTTCGCTGCCCGTGTTGCCGTAGAACGTACCCGCAAGCACCGTAATCCCTGCTTCTTGGAGTTTCGCAAAGTTTGCTTCGCCATTCGCACCATTGAAATAGTTCAACGTTTGATTCGTACCAAGCCAGCTCGTTGCGCCGATGTCGATATGCTTATCATCTATATACGTGGGAACATCAAAATATTCCTCAGCGGTATAAACACGAACGCTCGACAATTTCCAATAAGCATTTGCATTGTTTGCATAACGCACAAGCACGCGAATACCCGCGCAATCCTGCGTAATTTCCGTCGTTGCAGTAAACTTACCGTTATTCCACTCATCGGGAGCATCCCAAGCCGTTACGAACTGACCGTCAAAAAGGTTATCCTTATTCGCATTCGCACCCCACGTCCAAACACCGTGACCAACGTTAATTGCACCAACCAGCTCAAAATCCATTTCTACTAGCATACCTGCACTCAAATTGGGGTACTCGAAGAAGAAATACGATTGAGGATAATTTGCATTCCCCGTGTCCCCGATGTCAATGGGCGAAAGCTTCAAATAGTTGCCAGATGCGTCTTTTACGTGCGTGATATTCGTATTTTCAATATTTGTGATATTCCAAAGCTCGCTTGCTTCGAAGAAGTTAGGATTTTTGTAATATTCTTTATATACTGCATATACAGTATGGTCGCTCGTTGTAGTCACCACCGTATTTGCGGTAACTTGTACGCCCATACCTTCCGCATTGAAATACCAACCTTCAAATACTGCATTTTCCTTTGCAGGTGCAGAAGGAAGATTATACTTCCCGCCAAACGTTACCGAAGCATTGCTTACAGTTTCGCCGTTTGCGCTGTACGTTACCGTAGAAGTAGGACGTACGCTGTCGATAATTCTAATACTCGTCAGTTTCCAATATGCTTCTGCGTTATCACCATACTTCATTTGTACTCTTACGCCGTAGCAATCTGCCGTGATATTCGTCGTAGACGTAAACTTACCGCCGTTCCATACGGTGGGAGCGTCCCAACCCGTTACAAACTGACCGTCAAACTGCGCATCGCCGCTTGCATTTGCGCCCCACGTCCAAATACCGTGATTGGTTGCAATCGTGCCTACGAGCTCGAAATCCATTTCCACCGTCATTCCCGCTTTCAAGTTTTGCTTGAAGAAGAAAATTGAGTAGAGATTATTCATATCCGTAGGATAGAATTTTGCATAGCTTCCGCTTGCGTCTTTTACGATTTCCTTGCCACCATGGTCGAGTTCAACGAATTTATCAAGTACGCTCTCGTCGCTGAAATCGTACGCAACGGGATATTCGATAGGCTCGATAATTCTAACGCTTGTCAATTTCCAGTATGCCTCAGCATTATCCCCATATTTCATTTGAATTCTTACGCCGTAGCAATCTGCCGTGATATTCGTTGTGGACGTAAATTTGCCGCCATTCCATACAGTAGGCGCATCCCAACCCGTTACAAACTGGCCATCGAACTGTATGCCGCCGCTTGCATTTGCGCCCCACGTCCAAATACCATGGTTCGTTGCAATCGTGCCTACGAGCTCGAAATCCATTTCTACAATAGAACCTGCCTTCAAGTCCTTCTTAAACCAAAAAATCGAATAAAGGTTATTCATATCCGTCGGGCTAAACTTTGCGTAGCTACCCGTCGAATCGGTTACGATTTCCTTGCCGCCATGGTCGAGTTCAACAAACTCGTCAAGCTGGTCACTTGTCGAAAAATCGTATTCCAAACGTTCTTCTTCTACCGCCGCTTCTTTTTCATAGACCGCGTACAAGGCGTGAGCTCTTGCCGTTTTTACAGTCGTGCTTGCCGTTACAAGCTCGCCGCTGCCGTCAGCATTCAAAGACCAACCCTTGAATTCGTACCCTGTCTTTTTAGGTGCGCTAGCAAGCGTACCGTATGCACTGCCATAGGTTACTTCTTGCGTCGCAAACGTGGTGTTGTAGGTAATTGTAACGGTAGGATATTCGGGATAGAATACACGAATACCCGAAATCTTGAAATACGCATTTGCTTCGCTGTTCATAACGAATTGCATTCTAATGCCTGCACAGTCCTGCGTAATTTCCGTCAAAACGGTCGTTTTTTCACAATTCCAACCGCCGTCCCAATTTGCGTTACCCATAACGGAAGTGGTGACGCCGTCGTTATTGCCTTGCGCATTTGCTGTATAAGCCAAGAAGGTGACTTGCCCTGCGCTGTAAGCAGGATTTTCACAGACATATTCTACGTCGATTTCTACTTTCGCGCCCGCTTTTAATGCGGATTTGAAAAGTAACGTGCTTTCACTGCCGTGTACGCCCACCACTTTCAATGCATTATCTACAATCGAATAGGTCGTGTTTTGCTGTGGTTGAATTACATTAAGCTGACTTTCGTCAGTGAAATCATAAATCAAAGGATATTCTAAAACTCTAATACCCGTAATTTTGAAATAGGAAGCTTCCACGTTGTTGAAAACGAATTGCATCCTAATGCCTGCACAGTCCTGCGTAACCGCAACTGAAACGGTCGTTTTAGAGCCGTTCCAACCGCCGTCCCAAGGCGCGCTTCCCATAACCGCCGTCGTCTTACCGTCCGCATCGCCTGCCGCATTCGCGGTGTATGCCAAGAAAGTGAATTGATTTTGACCGTTGACAAAGGTTGCATCAGCCGTTACGTATTCCACGTCGATTTCCACAACCGAGTTTGCTTTCAATTCCGAATCGAACACCAAAATATTCGTCGCGCCCGACTGTCCAGAAATTTTCAAATAGTTCTCTACGATGGAATAGCTTACCGTTTGAGGTTTGCTAAATGAATTGATTTGGTCTGCCGTTGTAAAATCCAAGCCCCTACTGTAAATAGCATAGAGCACGACATCGCCTTTCATATCCGAAATCGTTTCCGCTGTAATAGTTTCGCCTGTACCGTCGCGTTTGGTATTCCAACCGACAAAACTTACGTATTCTTTTACGGGGGTGGGCAATTCGCCGAAAGCACTGCCATACGCCACCGTCTTATCCGCCACTGCGGATTTACCATCTATCGTACCGCCGTTTAAGTCAAAGGTGAGCGTGCAAGTGGTAGCACCAAGGTCTTTTCTCGTACCGTATACGATTGTATCCGACGTAACCAAATTGCCGTCCACTCTATCGCCGACCTTTGCATACGCTTGATAAGTATATGCTTGCGCCTGATCGTATGCAACTTCCCATACGATCATACCCGTATAATCACCGCCGAACATATCCTCTACCGTCCAAGTAGAATTGCCACTTGTAATAGACGTATAATATTTCGTCGTAACGGCGTGATACTTCGTCACACCTTCCGTATCCTTAAAGGCATAGCCTACTTCGTATACGTCCTCGTAATCTTTAATACCCGTCGCAAGCAACATATGCTCTTGCGATTTAGAAATTTTATATTTCGTCGTCGAAAGCGTAGGTGTTGCACCCACACCTGTGTCCGCACTTGCAACCGTCGTATTCAACGTAAACGCAATGCCAAACACCATACAAAGTCCACATAAAAGCGAAAGTATGTACACGCTTAATTTTTTCATGTTTCTATCTCCTTAATTATATCCGTTATACCGTTCCGTCAAAGTTTCCACCGTTCGTTATCGGTGGAACAGCTGTTCCATTTGGCGGTGAATTTCCCGAATTAGAGTTGCTCTCTTCATCACTTGAGCTTCCCGTATCAGAGCTGTCCTCTTCATCGCTTGAGCTTCCCGTATCAGAGCTATCCTCTTCATCACTTGAGCTTCCCGCATCAGAGCTATCCTCTTCATCACTTGAGCTTCCCATATCGGAACTGTCACTATCTAAATCCTCGCTACTATCGCTTTCTATTTGCGAAGATTGGCCAGCCGAATCTTTTCCACTGTCTTTATTTTGACCGTTATCAATACAACCGGCAAAACCTATTGTTATCAACACAGCCAAGATGCTGATCCATAATTTTTTCATAGCGGAACTCCTTATTTATTCATTCCACCCGTCATCATCGTCATAGTCGCCTTCTGGGGTCATAATATCCCCACCGGAAACAGTCAAAACGTCCATTCGTTCAAGGAATAAAACTTGAATATAAAGTTCATCGTAATAATTTTTTTGTTTCACGAGATTTTCTCCTATTTCAAAACACTTTTAATTTTTTACGTTTTTATCGAATAATTTTATTTCGCTTTCAACGGAATTACAAATGCCGCTCCAGTAGAGCATACTTCCAAAGAAAGCTTCCCTTTTTGTAAAGTAACGACCTTTTCTTCTCCGTTTTGAACTACTAATGCGCCCTGATACTTCGACGAAATTGTAAGAGACACTTCTGCCGTTTGATCATCATAAGGATTAGTAGGGTTGCTAATCATATACCCTCTACGTCCTTCCTCGTCTTCAAAATGCCCAATCAAAACATCGTAATTGGACGTAGCGTCTTCCAACGCATACGTTTCGTCTATATCTACGTTATATTTCAAACAATCAAACAATCCCGACTGCTGTGTAGAACCCTCTACCGCAGATGTCCCAAGCCACTCGTAATTCATATAGATATGATCCCAAGCTCGAATCGCTGCATTCGCTTCCGCAACCTTATAATAGGTTTCCGTGGGCTTACCTTCCATGTCCACCATAGGATACAAATACGTAGGCTCGTGTGAAGAATAAATATAATGCAATAAATATTTCGAACCGTACGTCATAGCAAGATTCATTTGCCAAATCAAATCTTCCGCAGTAGGATTGATATACCAAAGGTGTCCTGAGGTCAATAATGTGTACCAAAGCGGAATTCCTGCTTCTCTTGCATAATAACTGCAAACATCAAAATCGTACAAATATTCTTCCCGAACGTAAGCCTCGCCAGTATCCTCGTCCTTCATCAAGGAATAATTATCAAAAGATACCATTTCCAAGCCACATTCATCAATGTACGCCTCCAGATATTTTTCATACGTTGTCCCGATGTTCGCATAGCTGGGGTTCAAGTTCACGTAGAACATTCTATCCCCCATTTTTTGCATATATTCTTGCTTCATCTTCGTTAAAGTATCCAAATCTTCCATAAAGGGCTCGTCGTAAACGCAGAACCCCCAGAAGTTGTCTTTATTTATATAAGAAGGTATCAAGCCATTCCAAGGACGTTGGTCGGCAATCACATTTAATTCATATTTCGCGCAAAGGTCGATAAACGTTTCCAAGGGCGTATTTTTCGTATACGTACCTAAAAGTAAATTGACCCCTGCTTTCTGTAAGTTACTTAATTCCTCTTCACTTAAATCGAAGTGCGAACCATTCCACACACCAATCGTAATGGCGGTATCTTCATCATAACTGGGAACGTCAAATTGATAGTTTTTTCCCATATTGCAAGCAGACAGCCCGACTGCCGCTGCGAGTATCGTTGCTAAGCCTACAGATATTTTCTTTTTCATGTTAAACCTCTTCTTCCCTTATTCTCCCTTTTAGGAGAAAGTTAATTTATGTGTACCGCCAAGAGACGGTACACATAAATCTTTTTTTGTTATTTTTATTCTGCGGTTTATTCCGCATCAACAATTCTAATCGCTGTAATCTTGAAATATGCGCCCGCTTCGCTATTCATAACAAATTGCATTCTGATTCCTGCGCAATCCTGCGTAACAGCCACCGTAACGGTCGTTTTGGCACAATCCCAGCCGCCGTCCCACTTGGCATTGCCCATTACAGCTGTCGTTTTACCGTCTGCGTCCCCTGCCGCATTTGCGGTATAACCCAAAAACGTAACTTGATTTACGCCATTGACAAACGTTACGTCGTTCGCTACATACTCTACTTCGATTTCAACGCTTTGACCTGCCGTCAAATCTCTATTAAATACAAGGATGCTTTCGCTGCCCGCTGTGCCGACTACCTTCAAATATCCGTCTACGATTTCGTAGCTTACGTTCTTTTCTTTGCCGAAATCATTGATTTGGTCTGCCGTCGTGAAATCATATTCCGTTCTAGTGTTTACCACGGGTTCGTCAGGTACAACGGGTTCGTCGGGTACGTCAGGGGTAGGAAGCTGTGCCACTTCCTCGTCTGCCGCATAAATCTTAATATTCGTAATCTTGAAATATGCGCCCTCGTCGCCATTGAATACAAATTGCATTCTAATGCCTGCGCAGTCTGCTACAATTTCACTTACCGTTCTTACCTTCGTG
>JAZOVQ010000049.1:0-8452 GCA_045658805.1 Candidatus Scatosoma sp. | reverse complement strand
CCATTCAAAAAAATTATTTTTCAGAAGAACCTATCTACACACTTGAAAACGATAGCAATAATCCTTTCTATATTGCGGCAGAAGAAATTGACGGTAGTGTTTATCCTACGTTTGTTTCCACTAATCATAACGCAAACTCCTCTTCTTCCATTACGCTTACGGCAAACGTAGCAACTGTCATTCAAGTTTACCTTTCTGTATCTTCGGAAAGAGATTGTGATAAACTGTTTGTGTATTACAATGGGGGCTATTATACGTCTCAAAGCGGCGAATGGGCAGAAATTTCCACGTTTGAATTGTACGAAGGGGATACCTTGACGGTTACATATAGTAAAGACGGAAGTGCTGATAATGGTGACGATTGCGTTTCTATTGTTATTATGACGCCTTTCTTCGTAGAAACGGACAATGCGGACGATTGCTTGCTTTGCGGCGGCGTTTCCAACGATAACAACGATAACAACGATGACGTTGTTGTAACGCCTATCAATCCTGGAGAAGGTGACGGCCTTCAAGAGGTAGCAACGTGCGGTAACTATTTCAATCAATGCACCAACGTGGCTACTATGATTGTTGAATACAACGGACAAGGTGGTTATTTCTGCGACGACTGCGGTGAAGCTTACGTAAACATTTATCAAAACAAAGATTATTGCTGTGAATATTGCCACAATCATTACGAAGAAGCGCTTATCGCTGACATTTACAGCCCTATGCTTGGTTTGAACGGCGAATATTGTTATTATTGTATTGAAAGTATGTTCGGCGGAACGGAATCAGAAGATCGAAATGAAGAGTTTGGAACTGAATTTATCGGCTAACATTTATGAAACTAAAGAACAAAAACCGTAGCTTTCGGGCTACGGTTTTTTCTTATACATTCTTATACATTATTATATATATTATAAATATTCTTTCCATTTCTTTTCGAAATCTTCTTCGGCTTTAATCATTTCGTCCAACAGCGCAACAATTTCTACGTCCCCGTCCAAAGGCACTTCGCTTGCCGTTTTACGTAAGGCGGTGATGCCCATTAGCGTGCCTTGCAGCATCATATCCGCAATATGCGCGCGGGAATTATCCGTCAAAGTGCTCATCTTTATCGAGCCCCACATCATTGCTTTTTTCATTAAATTGGGCTCTTTTAATTCGATATTTTTATCCCTTGCAAGCATGGCGGCTTTGGCGGAAAACCGTTCATATTCCTCGTGTTGAAAGGTCAGCTCATTTCGTACCTTTTCGTCCTCCACCTGCGGTAAAATGTCTGAAATGGAAGTGAGCGCAAGCTGTGCGTTTCGATAAATTTCCGCAAGCGCTTCTTCCGTTTGTTTTACGTGTTTGTTGTCCATAATCCATTCTCCTTTCTCTTATTGTGGGCAAAAAGCCAAGCGAATATACCAAACCAAAATTTAAAAAACGCGGCAGGGGACAATTTTTAAAAAATATGCTATTTTTGTGTAAAAATGCTTGACGAATTGTTTTTAAATGTGGTATAGTGATAGTCGAGCCGATAGAAACGGGCTTTTTTAAGTCGCAATTTTTTACAAAGTTGCGCGCCTAAGAAATTTCTTCGAGACTGGAAAGAGGAGGTAAAATATCTTATGTACGCTATCATCGATAACGGAAACAAGCAGTACAAAGTAGCGGAAGGCGACGTTGTTAAAGTTGAAAAACTTGCAGCTAACGAAGGCGAATCCGTTTCCTTTAAAGTGCTTATGGTTTCCGACGATAACGGTATCAAAACTGGCGCAGAAGTTGCTTCTGCTAAAGTAACCGCTACGGTCGTTAAGCAAGATAAGGCGAAGAAAATTATCGTCTTTAAGTATAAAGCTAAAAAGAACGAACGTAAGAAGCAAGGCCACAGACAGCCTTTCACCGCAGTTAAGATCGAAAAAATCGAACTCTAATTGCCGAACCGCCATTGCTTTGTAAGCAGGCAAGAAAATTTAGATTTTAAGGAGAAATAAAGATGATTTTTATCAGTTTATTCGCTCATAAAAAAGGTACCGGCTCTTCCCACAACGGTAGAGACAGCGAAGCTAAGAGACTTGGCACGAAGCGCAGCGACGGTCAATCCGTTCTCGCTGGTAACATTCTCGTTCGTCAGAGAGGTACGAAAATTCATCCCGGCACTAACGTTGGCATCGGCAAAGACGACACCTTGTTCGCTTTGGTTGACGGCGTAGTTCGTTATGAAAGAATGGGCAAAGATAAGAAAAAAGCAAGCGTTTATCCCAACGCGTAAACACAAAAAGGAAAACCCGACCATCGGTCGGGTTTTTGTTTTTCAATTTCCATTTTTGAAATCCTGCATAGGTTTCTATGGTTAGACGTTTTATAAACTTGGCTTAACCAATATGGTTTTATAATCGGTGTAGGTCACAAACCCAGCTTTGCTTTTGCTGGGTTTTTTCACGTGTTTACGCAGACAATAATCCACAGGAATTTTGTCTCCGTCCCGTCCGTCTGAATAATAAGCGCAAATTTGCGCGGCATACAAAAGCGTTTCATCGCATACCTGCCCCCCATCTGTCACGATAATAACGTGGGAAGAATGGTATTTTTGCGTGTGCAACCATATATCGTCGGGGGACGCCATACGAAGCAATCTATCGTTTTGTAAATTGTTGCGCCCTGCGTAAATGGTTACGCCGTTATGCGAAAATTCTCTAAAGGGAATAACCTGCTCTTTCTTCTTTCCGCCCACCTTTTCTTTGGGTGCGCGAAGCAAGCCCATTTGGATAAGCTCCGTTTCAATTTCTTTTAAATCTTCCGCGCTTTCCGCGTGGCGAATGGCGGATTCCACACTGTCCGTATACGCCATTTCGTCCTCTTCCGCTTTCAACATGGGCGCAAGCACTTCCTTGGCGCGCTTGTGCTTGTTGTACGTTTTAAAATACCGCTGGGCATTTTTGGCAGGGGAGAGGGTGCTATCCAACGCAATTTGAATTTCCTCGCAATTCTCCGAATACCAGTTTTCCAACCGAACGCTTTGCATTCCC
This sequence comes from Candidatus Scatosoma sp., assembly GCA_045658805.1. Taxonomy (GTDB): domain Bacteria; phylum Bacillota; class Clostridia; order Christensenellales; family Borkfalkiaceae; genus Scatosoma. The sequence goes on along the minus strand of JAZOVQ010000049.1, from coordinate 5,450 downwards.
TTTTCAATACGGTACAAATTGGCGGTCAAAAGCTCACCTTTGATACGATAATCTTCCGCTTTGTCGGCATCTTTCAAGCGTTCAACCGTTTCTTGCAATTTTTTTGCTTGCTTTTTCTTTAACCCCTTGACGGTGTTTTCCAGCTTCCGCTTTTTATCGTCAAAGCCCTTTTTCGTTTCTCTGCGCGTATAATATTCGTCTTCCGCTTCACAAAGGGAAGCCGTTGGCTTACCGCCCAACACAGGAAAAGCGAAGAAATCGACGGGCATTCCGCCCACTTCTTTCACGCAAGGCGCGCAGGGCTCGTTTTCACAAAAATCCCCCACGAATGCCCAAAGCGGTTTTTGTGCCGCCGAAGTGAAGCAGGCCTGTAAACTGCCTGCCGCTTTTACACAGCGAGAAACCATTTCCCTTGCCGTGGGCAACGCAATGCCTGCTACGTTTTCAAAAATAAAGAGGGAAAGCCCTTCTTCGTCCATCGTTTCCGCATGCGAGGAAAGGTAGGTTTCCAGCCGTGAACGCATACCTGCCCCGTCGAAAGGCGAAATTTTGTCCTGCGGCGCAGGGTACGCGTACTTTGCGCCTGCAAGTAAAATTCTATGAGAAGTATCCTCTAAAGGAGTGGCTTTCAACGCCCCCATAATAACCCCTTTTTCCGTCAAAACGAGGTTGGAATATTTCCCCATAAGCTCGCAATACAGCGTTCTGTTACACTCGGAAAAATCGGTAGTGCAATGCAAATCAATTTCAATAATACGCTCGAAAGCGTATTGTCTAACGTCTAAAACGGTAGCGCCGAGAAGGTGTTTTCTAAGCAGCATACAAAAATTGGGCGCGACGGGCGCAGGTTCTTTTTCTGTTTCGGACAAACAAATTCTCGCGCCGGACGCATTTGTGCTTAAAATGAGTTTAACCGCGCGTTTTCCCGTGTATATAATAAAGGTAAGTTCGTCCTTGTTCGCTTGCGAAATGCGGTTGATCTTACCCCCGACCAACTCGGCGCGAAGCTCGCCCGTTAAACGTCGGATATGAAAAGCGTCCTGCGGCATAATAAATCTCCTTTTTTCCGTTATTTTCCCGAAAAAGCAAGGAAAATGAAAAAACTTTCTTCCTCTTTCTAAATTATAGCGTAAAAATACGAAATTGTAAATAAAATTGCTTCAAAAACGCTTTATTTTCTTTGATAAATATGTTAAAATGTTAAAAGTGAGCATTTCCGCTTACAAATACACTTTATTTTAATAAAAATAAAAATCTGAAATAGATGCAGGAGAGTTACAAATTATGAAGTATACTACCAAAGCGGCAGAAAAAAGCACGGTAAAAATCACCTTCAAATTCGACGGTGAAGAATGGAAAGAAGCGCAAAACAAAGCGTACATGAAGACGAGAGGCAGATTTGCTATCAACGGTTTCCGTAAAGGCAAGGCTCCCAAAAACGTTATCGAACACGCTTACGGTAAAGGCGTTTTCTACGAAGAAGCGCTTAACACCCTCTTCTCCGAAAATTACGGCACCGTAATCGCAAAAGAAGAAAAGAAATTCACGGTTGTTGGTGAACCCGACGTTTCCGTTGATAAGCTTTCCGACGAAGGCGTTAGCATTATCGCTATCGTTCCCGTTAAACCCGAAGTGAAAATTTCCGCTTACAAGGGTATGAAAATTAAGCAATTTGCGTATACTGTTAAGGACGAAGACGTGGACGCAGAAGTTCAACGTTTGCTTGACAGAAACGCTCGTAAAGTTCCCGTTACGGACAGAGCAGCTCAAAACGGCGATATCGTAAATATCGACTTCGTTGGTACGGTTGACGGCGTTAAGTTCGACGGCGGCGAAGCTGAAGGTTTCGATTTGACGCTTGGCAGCGGTCAATTCATTCCTGGTTTCGAAGATCAAGTTGTTGGCATGAATATCGGCGACAGCAGAGACGTAAACGTTACCTTCCCCGAAAATTATCAAGCGGAAGCTTTGAAGGGCAAGGCTGCTGTATTTGCAGTGAAGCTTAACGGTATTCAAGGCAAAGAACTTCCCGAACTTACCGATGCTTTCATTAAGGAAGCTACGGGCAGCGAAACGGTTGATGCTTACAAGGCAAAGACCAAGGAAAGATTGCAAAAGCAAGCGGATAAGAGAGCAAACGACGCTACCGAAAACAGCATTTTGGAAGCAATTGCGGCTAACACCGAAGTTGAACTTCCTCAAGCTATGCTTGATAGAGAAATCGACGGCCTCGTTAAGAAGTTTGAATATCAACTTATGTACCAAGGCTTGAAGCTTCAAGATTACCTTGATTTCCTCAAGGTTACCGAAGCTGACTTCAGAAAGAATTATGAAGAACAAGCTAAAAAGAACGTTATTCACCAGTTGATTATCTCTCAAATCATTAAGGAAGAAAATATCGAAGCAACGGAAGAAGAAGTTGACGCTCAAGTTGCTGAACAAGCTGCTTCGGTTGAAAAATCGACGGAAGAATACAAGAAGGGTATGGATCCCCGTCAATTCGATTATATCCGCAGCGATATTATCATCACCAAGCTTTTCAACACCTTGAAAGAAAACAACGAAATGGTTGTTGAAGAAAGCAAATAATTTTTAAAAGCCAACGTTTAAAAACAAACTTTTAAAAACCTTAAAATATATAAAAATTTGAGTACGGGAAACGAGGATTCGCTTCCCGTATCTTAAACTCGGAAGGAGAAAATTATGGTAACGGAGAAAAACGTTTTGGTACCTTACGTCGTAGAACGTACCTCTTCGGGGGAACGCACGTACGATTTGTATTCCCGTTTGCTGGACGATAGAATTATCTTTTTGAGCGGCGAAATCAATGACGCCGTTGCAAACACCGTCGTTGCACAGCTTATTTATTTGGAAGGGAAAGATCCTACGAAAGATATTAGCTTGTACATCAATTCCCCCGGCGGCTCGGTTTCCGCAGGTATGGCAATTTATGATACCATGAATTATATCAAATGCGACGTTTCTACTATTTGTATCGGTTTGGCGGCGTCTATGGGCGCGTTCTTGCTTTCCAGCGGCGCAAAGGGTAAACGTTACGCGTTGCCCAATTCGGAAATTATGATCCACCAGCCTCTCGGCGGTGCGCAAGGTCAGGCAAGCGATATTAAAATTCAAGCGGAACACATTCTTCGTACCAAAGCGAAGTTGAACCGTATCCTTGCGGAAAATTCGGGTAAAGACCTCGCAACGATTGAAAGAGATACCGATAGAGATAACTATATGTCGGCGGACGAAGCGCGCTCGTACGGCTTAATCGATAAGGTATTTTTGAGAAGATAATTTTTCCTGCGGATTGAAAAAAAGCGCAAAATTCCCCGCGCGGAGTTTTGCGCAAAATTTTTCTATTCCCCTGCCCGTTTTTAAAAGGACGGGGGCAGGTATGCGTTGAATTGTAAAAAAAGCGTATATTTGCTGTTGTTTTTGGGGAACATAAAGAAGATGAAGACGCATATTTATAGATAAAAAACGGAGTAGACGTATGACGAATAAAAATCAGCATTGTTCTTTTTGCGGAAAACCCAAAGAAGAAACTCGCCGTCTTATAACCGGTCCCGACGGGGCTTGTATTTGCGACGAGTGCGTGGAGATTTGCAAATCGATGGTAGACGAATGGGAGAATGAAAAAGAACCGCAAGCGGAAGTTCCCCTTAAAAAGCCTGCCGAAATAAAAGCGGAACTTGATCAATATATCGTTGGTCAAGACAAGGCAAAGCGCGTGCTGTCGGTTGCCGTATACAATCATTATAAGAGAATTAACGCTTCGTTGAACGCAAAGAAAAAGGACGACGACGGCGTAGAAATTGAAAAGAGCAACGTGCTTTTGCTTGGGCCTACGGGCAGCGGTAAAACCTTGCTTGCAAGAACGCTTGCGAAAATTTTGAACGTTCCTTTCGCTACCTCGGACGCAACGACCTTGACGGAAGCTGGCTACGTGGGCGAAGACGTGGAAAACATTTTGTTGAAACTTATTCAAAACGCCGATTATGATATTGAACGCGCGCAACGCGGCATTATCTACATTGACGAAATTGATAAAATTTCCCGTAAGAGCGAAAACGTATCCATTACGCGTGACGTATCGGGCGAGGGCGTACAGCAAGCGCTTTTGAAAATTATCGAAAGTACGACGGCAAACGTACCCCCGCAGGGCGGCAGAAAGCACCCCAATCAGGAATGCTTGCGTATTGATACGACGAATATTCTTTTCATTTGCGGCGGCGCGTTTGTGGGCTTGGATAAAATTGTTTCGTCGAGAAAGGACGACACCACTCTTGGTTTTGGCGGTAAAGTGCGCTTGGGTGCAAACGAAGCCGATTATTCGGTTTTAGACGACGTTAAGCCTCAAGATTTGACTAAGTTTGGGCTTATCCCCGAATTTGTGGGAAGATTGCCTATCGTTGTCAACCTCGATCCTTTGGGCGAGGAAGCGTTGGTGAAGATTTTGACCGAACCTAAAAACGCCATTATTAAGCAATATCAAAAATTGGTGGGCTACGATGGCGTAAAATTGACGGTTGAGGACGAAGCGGTGCGTGAAATTGCGCAAACGGCAATCCGTTTGAAGACTGGCGCGCGTGGTTTGAGAACCATCATCGAAAGCGTTATGACCGAAGTGATGTACAAAATTCCTTCCGAAGAAAACGTGGAAGAAGTGATTATCACGAAGGAATGTTTGACGGACGGCGCTACGCCGAAACTTGTTTACAAGCAAGCGTCCTAACGGGTAAAAACGAAGAAAACGGCATGAAAAAACACGGCAACCGCCGTGTTTTAATTTTTACAAGAAAAAAAGAGAAAAAAAGTTACTTTTTAGGGAAGAAATTTTCATAATCCCCTTGACTTGCAATAAAATATGTTGTATAATAGTTGCGTATAATAAATTTCGTACGCGTGCGCGACGAAAAATTTATGGAAGGAGATGGTGAAATGGCAAAAATCCTTAAAAAAGATGGTTCTTTGGTAATTAGAAAGAGCTTTTGGAGTGCAATTTCGATTTGGTGGACGTTGGTATTCTTGATTGGTCTTCCCGTAGCAGGCTTCATGTTTATGAAGGATGAATCGTACGGCATGATCGCGTTGGGGGCTGGTGTAGCTTCCTTCGTTATCACGTTTATCGTTTTGATTGTGAAACTTATTTGTGTAAAGAAAACGGCTTGGACGTTCTATGACGGTGCGGTTATCTACAAGAAAGGCCGTGTGTTCTATAACGAAGAAAACACCCGTGATATGGAATTCTTCCCCGGTATGTCCGTAAGCGTTCGTCGTACGGTAAAGGGCAAACTTTGCAGCTACGGTGACGTTGTAATTTCCAACGGCGCAGGCGAAGCTGGCGAAATCGTTATGCTTGGCGTTAAGCAACCTAAGAAGGTTCAAAAGGCGTTGAGAGATTTGCTTGCTATGGCTTGCACGAGAACGGCAAACATGATGTC
>JAZOVQ010000048.1:0-1555 GCA_045658805.1 Candidatus Scatosoma sp. | reverse complement strand
GGGAAAGCAGGTACGGCTCAATGGCTTGCGAAAAGGAATTATTTTTCTTGGAAATGAAATTTTTAATCGACGCGTAATCAAACAGTACGTTGATTAAACCTTGCAAAGCCACGTATTTGCTTTCTTGGAAAAGTGCGGTTTCGTAATAATACCGTTTCATTTCTTTATAATCCAAGCCGTGTTGCGTGGAAAAATCTAGAATTTTTTGCAAATCTTGGGTTTCTTGTGCAGGGTCGCGGAACGGACCGATGAGCAGGTATCCAAGGGTTTCGTTGTTAGAAACGATATTTAAACAAATTTCAATAAACCCAAAATGGCAATGATAATAAAAACATTGTTTTTCCGTTTGCATGCGCTTGAACGCCGTTTCATCGGACAGGGCGCAATGCTTGTAACAAAATTTTTTCACCACGGGGCAAAACTGGTTGGCGGTTTCACGGCTCATCAAAGACGTTTCGTTGAAGTTTGTGTCGTAAAAGGTAACGCAAACATTGGCAAGTATGCCCAAATCGGATAAAATTTTTGTAAATGGAATCAAATTATAATGTAACATAACCTTATTATATAGCAGATACCGCACTTTGTCAAACAAATGGCACGGATGGGTAAAAATTTCTCTTGGGTGGAAATTATTGCTAAAAGTTATTATTTTTTAAATCATAGGGAGTGAGAATTATGAACTACAAGCATTTTGGCGCGATGATTTGCTGTTCTTCCAACGCAGTGATGAAGGTTGAGAAAGTGAAAGAACTGATCGACCTGTTGGCGAAAATGGGCTATAATTTGTTAGAAATCGGTATTGACGATTTATATAAAATCGATGACGAGCCGTATTTTGGCTATTTGCGCGGCGGGTACAGCAAAGAAGAAATCCGTGAAATGGACGAATATGCAAAATCGCAGGGCATCGAGCTTGTACCTTCTATTCAAACGCTTGCTCATTTGACAAATCTCGTAAAATTACCCCATTATGCAGATATCGTGGACGTGAACGATATTTTGCTTGTGGATAATCCTAAAACTTATGAATTGATTGAAAAAATGTTCATTTCGCTCAGCCAGCAATTCACCGCGCGAAAGGTGAATATCGGTATGGACGAGGCGCACATGATCGGGCTCGGCAATTACCTGAAAAAGAACGGATACACCAACCGTTTTGAAATTTTGCTCTCCCATTTGGAACGGGTAAAGGGGATTGCCGCGAAGTATGGCTTTACCGTACATATGTGGAGTGATATGTTCTATCGCCTTGCGAACGGCGGGGAATATTCCGTAAAAGGCGCGCACGTGCCTGCGGAGGTTGCGGCGCGTATCCCTGAAGGGGTAGAGCTTGCTTACTGGGAATATCTTTCCACGGACGAAGGTTTGTACGATGAATTGTTTCGTTCGCACAAGGGCTTGAACCGTCCCGTTTGGTTTGCAGGCAGTGCTTGTACAAGCAATGGTTTTGCGCCCTTTAATCGTTTGAGCCTGAATGCCCTGCAAGCGGCGATGAAACAGGTGAAAAAGCACGAAATTGAAAACGTCCTCATTACCCTGTGGGGAGATGAAGGCA
>JAZOVQ010000047.1:0-32335 GCA_045658805.1 Candidatus Scatosoma sp. | reverse complement strand
TATGCAACCGACAGTTTGGCATTCCCTCAAGAATTGTTGTTTAGACATTACGCGGACGTATTTAGCGAATTTTACGTTGTAACCGAAGCGGGCGAAGTGTGCAGATACTTCGATATGCTTTTCAATTCCTTGTGGATTTTGATTGTACACGTAACGGTAAACGTGCTGTCCAGTATGTTGCTTGCATACGCATTGGCAAGATTCCGTTTCCCCGGAAAGAACTTCTTGTATTCGGTAGTTATCTTCGCAAACACCATTCCCATTATCGGTTCTGGTCCTGCGGCGTATAAACTGGCGATGGGCTTGAATTTGGTAAACAATCCCATGGCAATTTGGATGATGTGGGCTTCGGGTTTCGACTTTGCGTTTATCGTATTCTACGGATACTTTAGAGGTATCAGCGCATCCTATTCCGAATCGGCGAAGATGGACGGCGCAAGCAACTGGACGATTTTGGTAAAGGTTATTTTGCCTCAAATTATTCCTTGCGTCGTAGCAATTGCAATTACGCAGGCAATCGGCATTTGGAACAATTACAGCATTTCGATGGTATATATGCGTAATTATCCCAACTTGGCGTATGGTATGTATTTGTTCAATGAAAGTAAATTCATTATGGACGTACCCGATACCATGCCTATCTATTTCTCAGCGGCAGTTATTTCGTGTATTCCTGTAATCGTCTTGTATGCAAGTACGCAAAACCTCATCTTGACGAACATGACAACTGGGGGCTTAAAAGGCTAATGAGTATTTATAAAAAATATTTTGAGGAGAATGCAGGCCGTACCTTTCCAATTTACGGCTATTCTCCTCCCCCTCAAGGGGAATGGTATATCGACGATACCGTTTACACTACGGAAGATTTCCGTACGGTAGAGCGATACAAAGAATATAAAGAATGCGGCTTTAATATTTTGTTTATGCAAAGAACGGCGGCGTACAACGGCGAGCCTTGGGAAACTTCTCAAACCAAGAAAGCCATGGAAAATGCCGTAGAGGCAGGCATTGACAAAATTATTATCGTCGACGAGAGAATTTTTGCTTTATCGGACGTAGAAGGCGGCATTATCGGCGAGGGCAAGAAATTTGCCAGCGAAGAGGATTTGGACGCATACGTTAGAGATTGCATCAAAACTTATAGACATCAAAAAGGATTTTATGGGGTTCAGCTTAGAGATGAACCTTTCCATCCGTATTTAAAAGCGGTGGGGGAAATTTACAGGGCGATAAAACGCGTCGATAGCAGTATTTTTGTGCATTGTAACTTAAATCCGCTTATCGGACCTGGTCTTGTTTTCCGTATTTGCCCTCCTGGAAGAAATCAGATTGAAGCTTATGAAAATTATTTGACGATGTTTGCCGAAGAAACGGGCGCGGATTATATGATGTCGGATATTTATCCGTTTTTCAAAAGCCCTGATAAAGCGCACATTGGCAGATATTATTTCTCGGGGTTGGAATGCGTTGCGAGAATGTGTAAACAGCTCGGCAAAGAAATGCATATCGTTATCCAATCTTTCGGTATGACCGTTAGAAAGAAGCGTTATCATATTCCGCCCAATAGACAGCAAATGCAGTATCAAATGAATTCGTTAATTTGTTTCGGCGTAAAGGAATTTGCTTACTTTACCTATTGGACGAAACAAATGAATAGAACGAATGGGGAATTCTTCCCCAACGGCGAAGCGCTTATGGACCGTCAAGGCAACAAAACCAAATTGTACGGCTACGTACAAGAGGTAAACCGTGAATTGAATTCCCTTGCGCCTTTGCTTGTCAACTTTGAATATTGTGCAAACGCATTTTTCGTAAAAACGCCGTTTATCACAACGCCTACTTTCTTGGATACGACAAGGGGCGGCGATTTGTCTCAAGTGAAGACGGTGGATACGGATAGAGAAATTGTATTGGTTTCCGAACTTTATGATAAAAAGAAGAAACAATATATGATTTGTGCGATGAATCCAACCGACCCTCAACGTTATCGCAGACGCTATAACAAAGAACGCCAAGTGACGACGCTTACGTTTGACGAAAAATATACCAAAGCAGACGTACGTATCGGTAAAAAATGGAAAACTGTTGCGTTGGAGGATGGTAAACTTAACATTGAATTGTATCCCAGTGAGGGAGCGATTATATTACCCTATTAAAGGAGGGCTAGAATGAAGAAAATTTTGACCACTTTATTGGCGGCTGTATCGTTTGTTTTGCTGATGTTTGCAGCAGGCTGTCAAACGACGGAGCCCCAACCGGAAGAGCCGAAGCTCGCTTTCAACGAAGGTTATTTGGAAGAAATTAAGCTTGGCGATCCCATTATGCTTGACGAATATATCGATCCGTTGTTGACGAACGATTATACGGCAATTTTGACGTGTGACGAAACGGGACAGGAACGCGATTTGAAAGCGTTGGTACAATGGACGACCGATTATCCCGGTGTATACACCTTGACGTATACCGTAAACTCGGGCGAATATCAAGGTACGGTTAGCGCAAAAATCAACGTCGTTGTACCTGAAGTTGAATGGGATTACACGAATGAGACGCTTATTTATCGTGTAGGTCAATCGCTTGAACTTAACTACTTGAAGCGTATGTTGAACCTTTCGGTAAAATCCTATTATGAATACGAATTTTTCATGAAATCGGTGTATGTTGACGGCGAAACGACCGCCTTGGAAGGGGAATCGCAATTCACCTTTAAAGTAAGCGGCACGCATACGTTTACGTTTGGTATCAAAACGGAAGACGGACAAGTGCTTACCGCTACGCAACAAGTTACCGTTCGTCCTGAACAAATTGTAACGGAAGCAGGTGCGTCTTGGCTTGAAGCAAACAACGCAACTGTACACGATCATACGTTGGTAGATGCGGACGGCAAGGTAAACTTGGACGCAGGGTATTATTCGAAATCGTATATCAACGACAACGTTCCTTACCTTGCGTTTAACGGTGAAGAAGGTTCTAACGGTTACGGCGAAAATACCTATATGATGGTAGATTTCACGGGTAAAAACCTTCCCCAAATTGCCTTCTTCTGCGACGAGGTTACCAGCAGTCTTACGGACGGCAAGAACGGCGTTTATATCAGTAACGGCGTAACCTTGAACAGCGGTAAGGTATTCTCGCAACACGACTCGCATCGTTTGACGGTTTTTGGACCGAGAAAGGTAAGCTACGTAGAATTTGACAACAAGGGCAGAATGTGGAATACGGGTAACCCCGGTGATCCCGCTCCTATCAGTTACGTTGCATTGGATGACAACTGCCAATACAGATACATTGTAGGTTTTAAGGATTGTACTTCTACGTCGATGACTCTTCGTATCATGCTTATCAACATGACGACGTTGGAAAGAGTATTTGATAAGACGCAAAAAATGACTGGCTACAGTGCAAACGGCGGCAGCGAAGCTTTGAATCTTGCAGAAGATTATTATTCGGGCAGCATCGTATTGTACGGAAGATATGGCCATGAAACCAAATTGGATAAAGTATACGCGCCTATCACGGATGTAGAAAATATCTACGATTTGGACCCCGCGGCGGAATTCAAATCTGGCTTCAAAAAGAATTATAACCTCAACGCAACGGCAAACGTATACGATTACATTGACGATCCTGGTATCGCATATGAATTCACGGTTACCGATCCCGATGGCGAATTGGTAGAAATTGCAGAAGGCGGCTACTTCACGTATACGAAGAGTGGTAGCTACCGCTTGTATTTCGCTCCTGCCGGCAATATCCGTCCCAGCTCGACCACCGTTCGCGTACTTCTTGACCTTACGCAGGAAGTAGAGGCTGACTATTTCGAAAATGAAGGCTTCTTCAGCGGAGGTATGATTTCCAACTCGCGTTGGGTAACGAACACGGTTACGAAATATGTAAAAGAAGGCACGCAAAGCGTGAAATACGACTCCATGAGCCCTAGCAAAGAATATGGCGTTGTAATGGGTCTTTCTAAGGAATATATCAATTATCTCTTCCTTTCGAAGATGATTGAAAGCATTTCCATTGACGTATATTCGGAAAAAGCGCTTAACTACGCGTTGTTTACGCCGAATAAAGATTATCCTATTTTGAAGGATTACACGGGTTCTATTGCCGAAAACGAATGGACGACGCTTACGTTGGATCAGTCGTTGTTTATGGCAAACTCGAAATGCTGGTCGGGTGCAAGTTACGTGATGGCAATCAGCTTCAACTCGCCTGACTTGGCGCCCAACGATGCTGTATACATTGACAATATTCGCATCACGTTGAAGGGTGAAGAACCTGCAGTGCCCGCAGAAGGGCAAGCTTGGTTGGATGCAAACAACGCAACGGCGTATGGCTGGCAATCGATCAGCGGCGACGGCGCAATTGCCTTGAACGCAGGTTACCTCATCGGTAACTACAGCAAGCAATTTGAAGCGGACGAAGTTCCTTACATTGCATTCAACGGTGTAAACGGCAGCGGCTATGGTATCGGCAACTACGTTATGGCCGACTTCACTGGTAAGAACTTGCCTCAGGTTGCATTCTTCTGTGACGACGTAACGCCCAGCCTTTTGGACGGCGGCAAAGGTATCTATGCGCACAACGGTCTTACCTTGAACGACGGCGCGCTCTTTGCGGAAATCGACTCCGGTAGATTTACCTTGTTCGGACCGAACAAAGTGAGCTATTGCGAATTTGACAACCAAGGCAGAATTGAAGGCGGTGTTACGGGTGCAAGCGGCAGCGACAAGACGCCTGCTGTTATCAGCTACCGCGGCTTGGATGATAACTGTCAATACAGATATATTATTGGTTTCGAAGAAGGCACCAACGAATACGCTGTTATTCGCGTCTTGCTTATCAACTTGACGACGGCGGAAAGAGTGTTCGATTATAAGTGCAAGTGTACGAGATCGACGATTGACGGTTCGTCTCAATTGATTGACTTCACCAATTATTTCACGGGCAGCATCGTGTTGTACGGCAGATATGGTGTAGAAACGGTTTGGGATAAAGTATATGCGCCCGTTAAGGCAAACAGCATTTACGAACTTGACGTTCCTGCAACCTTTAAATCCTCTTATAAAAAGCAATTTGAAATTGGCTCTACGGCATACGTTTCCGATTATATCGACGTTCCTGTATCCGAATACGACTTCACGGTTATCGATCCCGATGGCGCGGCAGTTGTAATCGCTGCAGACGGTAGCTTCCAATTTACGAAGGATGGCGAATATCGTTTGATTTACGATCCCAAGCAAGCAGGCGTGCGCGCAAGCGCTATCACTATTAAGCCTGTTACGGGTACCAAGACGGACGCTGCTGACGCATTCATGAATGCTAACAATATGGACGCGTACGGCTATGAAACGATTACCGACGATATGAGCGTAACGTTGAACGCAGGTACCTATACGGGACCTTGGTACACCATTGCAAACGACGAAGTGCCTTACGTAGCGTATAATGGTAATTATGGCGCGGGCGCGTACGTAGTTGTCGATTTCACCGGCAAGAACGTTCCTCAGCTTTGCTTCTTTGCAAAAGAAGTGACGTCGTCCCTTGTGGATAGAGCGGCAGGCTTCTACATTCATACGGGTATGATTCAAGCGGACGGCACTATTGTAAGTGCAACCGACGCAGGCCGTGTTACCTTCTTCGGGCCGAACAAGATGGAATATTGCAGACCAGATTCTAACGGTCGTGTAGGCCCTCAACATGGTTACACTGCTGCTAATCCTGTAAACTCGCCTCTTTCCATTAACGGTTTGGTAGACGGTACGCATTATAGATACGTAGCTGGTATCAAGAGTGCGATGGCTGGCGAAATGGTATTGGAGTTGCTTCTTCTTAACCTTGACACGAACGAAGAAGTGGTAAGATACGAAACGAAGTTTACGGGCAACTGGTTGACTGCGGATTATATCTCGGGCAACATCGTAATGTACAGCAGATACAACACGGCAATTACGCTTGACAAAGTATATGCGGTATCTACGAACGTTGGAAGCGCTTACGACCTTGACATGGTTAAGGCTGTGCTTGGCGCATAAGGAGGCAACATGAAAAAGAAAATTTTATCGATTATGATGGCAATTTTGTCTACCGTATCTTTGGGTTTGTGCGGCTGCCAGCAAACGGGTGAACAGTCGTCGCAGGTGGAAATTCCACCTGCACCCGATTATTCGGATTCGACCTTGCAGTTTGACTTTTATGGTTATTCTGCTGCGATAGACGGTTGGAATATTGACGGTATTGATTATTCTTCCGGTTTGGATTATAAGACCGTTGAAAGAATTAAGGAATATAAAGACGTTGGTATGACCATTTATTTCCCTCAATCGTCTGCGGCGTACACCGGCCAACCTTTTGAAACCAGCGAAACGAAGAGAGTAATGGACAATTCGTTGGAAGCGGGTATTGATAAGGTAATCCTTATGGACCCTCGTATTCAAACTTTGTCCAAGCCTGCAAAAGAAAACGCAGTAGGGTTAATCGGGGAAGGCAAGCAATTTGCAACCGAAGAAGAGCTTGATGCAGCCATTGCGGAATATATGGCTCCCTATAAAGACCACGAAGCGTTCTACGGCGTAATGCTCGGTGACGAACCTTTCTATTATCATACGGAAAATTATGGTCAGGTATATCGTGCAATTAAGCGTGTTTGTCCTGACGCGTATATTCAATACAACCTTAACCCCATTACGGCAGGTACGGGTAACAATGCGAACGGCGAGAGAAACATCGATCTTCGTTTCCCTCAATTGGAAGAAGGGGATGAAGGATACGGCGCAGCATTAAATTCGGATGAAGAATTGATTGGACGTTATAAGAAGTATTTGCGTGGGTTCATGGATGCAACGGGTGCTTCGTATATCCAATACGACCAATATCCTTTGACGAGATCGGATATGATTGACCAATATTATATCCTTGGTTTGCAGGTTGTTTCCGAACTCCGTCAAGAATACGATGCGGATTTCTATTTCGTAACGCAATCGTATGCTCAAACGGAAAGATCTCCTTATAGAAGAATTACGCAAGAAGATTTGTATTGGCTTAACAATATGTTGGTAGGTTTTGGTATTAAACAAATTTCTTACTTCACCTACTTCACGAAAGCGGACAACAATGCAGAACACTTCATCGACGGACAATCGTTCATTACCTGGAATGGTGAAAAGACGAAAATTTACGATTGGATGAAACAAATCATGGCGGAAGAACAAAAACTTGCGCCCACGATCTTGAATTTCGAGTATACGAGTAGTAAAGTATTTACGAAATCGCCTACCATTTTCGATTCTACGCATTCCTTGCGTACGATTGAAACTGCTGATTTCACGGCGTTGAAAGAAGTTTCTATCAATAAAGAAATTGCATTGGTAACCGAATTGTACGATGCGGAAAAGAGCAATTACATGTACATGATACAAAATATCGTCGATCCTTTGGATAAGGGTAGTAAGTCCTTCCAAACCACGGTGCTTACTTTCGGCGAACAATATCAATATGCGGCGGTTTACGTAAAGGGCGAAAGAACGTTGAAAGCGCTTGAAAACGGTACGCTTACACTTAAGCATAAACCCGGCGAAGCTACTTACGTAATGCCTTATTAATTATTGAAAACTTAAATAAGTTAATTTGTTTGTAAAAATAAAATTTCAGGGAGGAAAAATATGAACAACAAACTTAAATTATTATTATCGGTTTTGGCGGTATCCAGCGTTATGGGTATGGCTACGGCTTGTGACTTCAATGCTCTTCTCGGCGGCGGCTCCGAAAGCGCAAGCTCCGAAATTTCCGAAGTGATTGAATCTACGCCCGACGAAGAATCGACGCCTGATGAAGAATCTACGCCTGACGAAGAATCTACGCCCGACGAAGAATCCACGCCTGACGAAGAATCTACGCCTGATGAAGAATCTTCGGCTCCTGAAGTTGTAACCTACACGGTTACGTTCATGGTTGGCGACGAAGTGGTAGAAGCAGTGGAATACGAAGAAGGCGCTACCGAAATTGCTGAACCTGCTGTTCCTGCAAAGAACCATTATGAAGGCGCATGGGAAGCATACGAACTTAACGGCAATATCGTTGTAAACGCAGTTTATACGGCTATCGAATATACCGCAACCTTCATGGCTGACGGCGAAGTAGTGGCTACGTTGACCTACACGGTTGAAAACAACGCAATTGAAGAACCCGAAGTTCCTGCAAAGGAAGGCTACGGCGGCAGATGGGAAAATTATCAGCTTACGGGCGGCAACGTTACGGTAAACGCTGACTACACCTTGGGTGTATACAACGTAACCTTCAAGGCTGACGGCAAAGTGGTTTCCGTTGCACAATACTCGGTTGAAAACAACACCATTACCGAACCTGCAGTTCCCGCTAAAGATTTCTATACGGGCGCATGGGAAGCATACGAACTTATCAGCGGCGACGTTGTTGTAAACGCAGTTTACACGGCTAACGAATACACCGTAACCTTCATGAACGGTGAAGAAGTTGTTGGTACGGCTACCTACACCGTTGAAGCTACGGAAATTACCGAACCCGAAGTTCCTGCAAAAGCTGGTTACACTGGCGCTTGGGACGTTTACGAACTTGTTGGCGGCGACGTTTCTGTAAATGCAGTTTACTCGCCCATTACGTACAAAGTTACCTTCATGAACGGTGAAGAAATTGTTGGCGAAGTTGAATTCGACGCAGAAAACACCGATAAAGAAGCACCTGCAGTTCCCGAAAAAGTTGGTTACACGGGCGCTTGGAGCGAATATAGCTTCACGGCATTTGAAGACCAAACGGCAACGGTAAGCTACACGGCTAACACCTACGTTATCACCTACAATGCAAACGGCGGTACGGTTGCAAACGAAACGCAAGCAGTTGTATTCGACGAAGAATATACCCTTGAAACGGCTGTTGGTTCTAAAGTATATCAAGAATTCCTTGGCTGGGTAGACGAAAACGGTAACGCATTTGCTGCAGGCGATGCTTGGGTTATTCCTTCCGACGTAACCTTGACGGCTAACTATTTGAATGCTATGACGTTTGAATCTATGAGCGAAGTTCCTTCTTACTTCAAGGCAGGCGATACGACAGAATCTCTTTCCATTGTAGAGATGGACGGCGATAAGGTATTGCAAGTGAAGAACAAAGCCGACGGCACAGCTCCTGCAATGATCGTAACGCTTGATTTCCTTACGGAATTCTTTGCTGATCCCAACGTAGAATACGTTGCATTTGACGCAAAATCTGAACTTGGCAACTATAACAACTTCCGTCGTGTAACCCTTCGTTCCAACGGTTCGTTCGCGGCTGATTGTTACATAGCTGACTTGGTTGTCAACGGCGTTCCTATTACGGGTATCCGTAACGACGCATACAAGACCTTCTACTTCTCCAGAGCAGACTACAATGCATGGATCAACGAAGGCGTTACTGAACAAAGATTGATCGCTTCCGGCGGTATTGCAGGCGGCGACAGCTTCTACGTAGACAACATTAGACCTGTAACGGCAGCTAAATTCGACCAAGAAGCTTACAGCTTTGAAGGCGACGGCGTACGTATCAACGACGGAGGCAGAACGTTGTTGATGTACACGACGAAGAGTAAGAGCGACTGGGATTTCAACTTCCAAGTAGCCGATGGTCAAGTATTCACGAACGTTGGTTACACCAATGATAACGTAACGGACGGTATGCGTGCGATGACCTTCACGAAGGCTGGCGGTAACCTTGCAATCAACATGAACGCTTCGAAAGTAGGTTATACGAACGTTGTTGCAAAAACTGGCTATTGGGCAGTTGACATTTACGTTCCCGTAGGCGCAAATGCAAAAGTAAGCACTGGTTCTACGGACCTTGGCAACAGCGTTATTCCTGGTGCAGATCTCATTGAAGGCGCATGGACGACCATTTATTTGTCGAACAGCAAGAACCAAGTGACGATCGGTGACGAAAACGGCGGTACGTATTACGTTGACAACATGCGTTCTATCTCCGCTGAAGAATTTGCAGCAGCACAAAACAGCTTTGAATTTGGTACCGTTGGTTTACGTACCAACTTGTTGAACGATGAATTAACGCACAGTGGCGCGGCTTACTTCTACAACAAGGGTAACGACTACTCCACCGTAAGAGCATCGCTTGTAATTGCTGAAGGCAACAGTGAAAGAGACGTAAACACGGTTTCCAACGTACGTTTCGCAACGGACGTTGTACACAGCGGCTCCTACTCGATTGCATTCGATAAGGGCAACGGCTATTGCTACATGACCAGACATGCTGAATCGCAAGCAAAGCTTGATTTTGATAACGGCTTCACTTTCTGGATTTACTCGACGGTAGAAATTGACGGCGTAAATACGAGCAACCTCGTAAACGGCGTAAACAACAAGTTCAACGGCGAAGGCATTATTATTCCTGCAAACACCTGGACGCAAATCACCATTACGGCTGAAGATATCGGCAATGGCAGATTTATCATTCTCCAAGGTAACTGGGAAGGTACGATCTATGTTGATGATTTCCAACTTTTGAACTAAAGTTGGGAGAAGATAAGGTGAAAACCTTATTAAAAATATAGAAGTAAAAAACAGGCTGGCGGTCGCCCGTAAAAGGGCGGCTGCCAAAGCTGGTTTTAAAGAACGAAAAAAAATAAATGTAAAACACATAAGGTGGTTACGGAATGAAACGTAAATTTTATGAATCCTTAGAAATCCGTTTGTATATGCTCGAAGACGAGGATATTGTAACGGTGTCCGCTGGCGAATATGACAGTGGAAAAGACAACGACGTACTTGGCGACGATATTTTTGGTTAAGGAGAAAGTGACAAGATGAAAAGAAAAATGAAAAAAGCGTTGCTTTCTATGCTTACGGCTGCTATGGTAGTAACAGCATCGGCGGCAACGGTATTGTGCGCTCAGGTTGCAGTTGACAACAAAGCGGCTGCAAACACGGCAGAAGCAAGCGTTGGTTTTACGATGGTAGACGGCGCGTCCATTCGTATGGCGACTCCTTTGGGTAT
The DNA here is from genome assembly GCA_045658805.1 of Candidatus Scatosoma sp. GTDB lineage: Bacteria > Bacillota > Clostridia > Christensenellales > Borkfalkiaceae > Scatosoma. Next base: position 21,313 of record JAZOVQ010000047.1, on the reverse strand, counting down.
GCGCTTTATTGCGGAATTGGATGACGAAATCTATGACGATTTGTTGACCAAAGAAGCGAACGTAGAAAAGAAAATGGGTATGTTTATTATGCCTTACGAATTCCTTTCGGACGCTTCGCAATATTCCAACGGTGCAACGGGCGTAGCAAACAAGAGTTATCAAAACATTACTACGAAACTTGATTATACCTTCTACGATGAAACGGAAGGTATCAACAAATTGTACGAATACAACGATGGCGAAAGCTACCGTGCAAACGGCGTTATCTCCAACTTGTATTTGAAGAATTACGATAGAGAATTTATCGGTATTGCATACATTGCGGAAACGACTTCGTCGGGTACGACGTACACGTTTGCCGATTTCGATGAAACGGAAAACGTTAGAAGCGCCGCATACGTAGCAATTGAAGCGTATGAAGATTATACGGAAACCAAACCTCGCGACGTATTCAATCAATACGTTTGGGGTGCGCACCTTGAAACGCTTGGCATGACCGAAACGGTTACGGGCAGCGGCGAAACGAGAAAGGTTACGTACACGTACGGGGGCACGACCTATAATTCTATTAGCGCGGTTAGAGAAGCGGCAGGGTATACCAACTTCACCATTGCGTTGAACAAATCGGTTGCGTACATTAAAAACGTAGGCGACAGCCTTACCTTGACGGCAAGCATTAAGGGCGCAAACAGCGAAGTAAACTTCAACGGCGCGCACGCAAACTGGTCTTCTTCCAATGAAGACGTTGTCACCGTAAACGATAACGGTGAAGTAAGTGCAATTAGCGAAGGTGAAGCAACCATTACGGTAAGCTTTATGGGCGCTACGGCTAAATGTGAAGTGATCGTATCTGAAGTTTCCTTCGAAACGATGGAAACGGCACCTTCCTATATGTCTAATGCAGGTTCGACGGCTGAGCTTTTGTTTGCAGACGTTGATACCACGCACGGCGGTAGAACATTGCAAATTCAATCCACCGACGCGGGTAACACTCCTTCGTTGAACGTAACGCTTGATTTCCTTGCGGCATTCTTCGAAGATCCCACTGTGGATTATATCGCATTTGACGCAAAGAGTGAAATGTCCATGACCACCAACTTCCGTCGTTCGACCATTAGAACCACGGGTTCGGTAGGCAGCTGGGGACAAGAAACCTATGAAGCCGACATTATTGCCGACAACACGCAAATCACTGGTATTAAGAACGACGCGTTTAAGACCTTCTACTTCTCCAGAACGGACTATAACAACTGGGTGAACAACGGCAAGACGAAGGAAATGTTTATCTCTGCAGGCAGCATGGAAAAGGGCGACTGCATATACCTCGATAACATTAGACCTGTAACGGAAGCTGAACGCGTAGCGGCTTGCTACAGCTTGGAAACGGGCGGTATCAGACCTAACGGCGGCAACTTGTTGGTTTACATGGCAAATACGGGTAGCACTTGGCAATATGCTATTACGGCGGATAACGTAAACGGTTCGAAACCTACCTTCAATTATTTTGGTTTCGTAAACGACGGCGCAAGCCATGGTGGCCGTGCGTTGATGTTTGTAAAGACGGCAGGTCAAATCACCATGCGTATGAACAGCACGTCTGTTCAAATGTATAAGGACCTCGCACAATCGACGGGCTATTATGCATTTGATTTGTACGTATCTGGCGACGTAGACGTAGAGATCGTTCCTACCTATCTTTCGAATAGCGTAATCCCTGGCCATACTTCGGTTAAAGGTGAGGGCTGGACGACCTTCTACGTACAACCTAAAGATAACGTATCCATTAGACTTACGGATACGACGGGCGGTATGTATATGCTCGACGGTTTCCGCTCCATTTCCGAAACGGAATACAAGGAAGCTATGTACGGCTTCGAAGCAGGTACCGGCGGTCTTCGTACCAACCTGCTTAACGATGCAAATACGAACAAAGGCGCATTCTACTACTATGGTTGGAAAGACGACTACAGCGGCGTAGCGGCAACCATTACGGTAGCGGAAGGCAACGGCAGCGGCGACACCAACGCAGTAAGCAACGCTCGCTTCGATACGGAAATTGTACACGGCGGTAACTATTCGCTCGCATTTGATAAGGGCCCTGGTTACATGTATATGACGTGGCATGAAAACTCAAAATCTTGGGATTATCTCGCAGGCGGCTTTACCTTCTGGATTTACTCGACGGTGGCAATCAACGGTGTGGGCGCAAACAACATTATTGCTGGTGACAACGGCAAGTTGAACGGCGGTCAAGGCTTGCTCCTCGCTAAGGATACTTGGACGAAGATTACCATTACTGCGGACGATCTTTCGGGCGCTAGATTCTTGATCCTCCAAGGCAGTTCTACGGGTACCATTTACCTTGACGACTTCCAGCCTTTGACGAGCAATACCATTACGTATAACGCGGCAGGCGGCAGCATTGACGCAACGACGCAAGAAGCAATTACGGACAGTTACGTAACGCTTAAGACGCCTACTGGACCTAAACTTTATCAAGAATTCCTTGGTTGGTATGACGAAGATGGCAACCTTGTTGAAAGCGGCAACTGGACTTATAATAGAGACGTAACCTTGACGGCAATGTATGCAGATAGAATGTCCTTCGAATATGCGGGCGTTCCTTCCTTCTTTAAGGCAGGCGATACGACGGAATCTCTTTCCATTGTAAACGTAGACACTACGGACGGCTCGAAGGCATTGCAAGTGAAGAACAAAGCAGACGGCACAGCTCCTGCATTGATTGTAACGCGTGAATTCCTTGCTTCCTTCTTCGAAGATAGCACGGTAGAATACGTTGCGTTTGACGCAAAATCTGAGCTTGGTAACTATAACAACTTCCGTCGTGTAACCCTTCGTTCCAACGGTTCGTTCGCGGCTGATTGTTATGTAGCGGACCTTGTTTTTAACAGCGTACCTACGACGGGTATCCGTAACGACGCATACAAGACCTTCTACTTCTCCAGAGCAGACTACAATGCATGGATCAACGAAGGCGTTACTGAACAAAGAATTATCGCTTCCGGCGGTATTGCAGGCGGCGACAGCTTCTACGTAGACAACATTAGACCTGTAACGGCGGCTGTATACGAAGCGGACGTTTACAGCTTTGAAGGCGACGGCGTACGTGTAAACGACGCAGGCCAAACCTTGTTGATGTACACGCCGAAGAGCGGGAGCGATTGGTCGTTCAACTTCCAATTGGGCGAAGGTAAAGCATTCACGAACGTTGGTTACACCAACGAATTGGTAACGGACGGTATCCGTGCGCTTACCTTCACGAAAGAAGCAGGTGTTGTGAATATCAACTTCAATAGCTCGAAGCAAGCGTATTCGGATATTGTTACTAAGACGAACTTCTATGCAGTGGACGTATACGTTTCTGAAGGAGTGAGCTACACCAGCAATGGCGAAATCGTTCCTAATGGCGACTGGAATACGATTTACGTTACCGGCACCAACTCGGTGGCTCTTTCGGATACGACGGGCGGTACGTACGTTATCGATAACATTCGTTCCGTAACGGCTTTGGAATACAGCGAGGCGATTATGCAATATGAAAACTCGTTGATGCACAAGGCAGAGAAATTGGACGATGGCAGCATTGTGTTGGAAGCAAGCACGCATACGGGAGGCGCAAGTTCCATGCCTCTTGGTGCGGAGGACGTAGAAGATATGTCCTATATTTGCTTCGGCGGAAGCTATGGTTTGAACGATTATCTCGTGTTCGATTTCACGGGCAATAACGTTCCTATGATGTCTTTCTTCACTACGAAAGTAAACAGAGGTGCTTATAACCAAGTGGAAGATGCTGACGCAAAGGGTTGGATTGTAGCCAACGGTGCTACCATGAATAACGGCGTTATGTATGGCGGTATTGAAGGCGCGCACGCAAACCGTGTTGCTCTCATCGGCCCCTATAAAATTTCGTATAGATTTGATGACAATGGTTCGGGCACTGTGTTGTCGCAGCTTCGTACCTCGGAAGGTGATGCAAATAATCCTTCCCCCGTTGCAATGGCACAGCTTGTTGGCTCTACCGATCAATATAGAATGATCGTGGGCTGGGAAGAAAACGGTACAAACATGAATTTGCGTATGTACGCATTTAACCTTACGACGGGCGAAGAAGTGGTAAATTACAACCTCAGCAAAGGCTTGCCTAAGGCAGATTGGGAAGGGGATATTGTCCTTTACGGTCACTTTGGCAGAACGACGACGATTGACAAGCTCTACGATATCGAACAAGATTCGACGATGAGCGACGTTATGGAAAAGTATGCACCTCCCATGGCTATATACAACGCTACGTGGAACGGTGATGAATTGACGCTTAATCCCAGTACGCACGTCGGCGCTGCCACCAACGTTCCTTTGAACAGCGGTTATAAGCCGGATATGTCCTATATCGCATTCCAAGGTTCGTACGGCTTGAACGATTACGTTGTATTCGATTTCACTGGCGATAACTTCCCGTTCGTTTCCTTCTTCAACACGGAAGTGACGAATACGATCTTCAACTTCGAGAACGATACGTCTATCGGCGGTTGGATTATTGCAAACGGTATCAAGACACCCAACGGTTCTTCGTTCGGCGGTGATGCGGGTGCGCATGCAAACCGTCTCTTGTTCGTTGGTTCTAACAAAATTTCGTATAGATACGACGACAACGGCTCTACTAGCCAATGGCGTTCCTCTATCGGTAGTGCAGCTTCGCCTTCGCCTATCGCTATCGCGCCCTTGAAGTCTGTTACGGATACGTATAGAGCGATTATCGGTTATATCGACAACGGCGGTAACGGCGCGAGAGCGCGCATATACGTTATCAATATGATAACGGGCGACGTTGTGGTAAATTATACGCAGGAATTGAAGAACCCGTATTCGGAAGGCAGCATTATGCTTTACGGTCAGTTTGGTACGGGTACGGTGCTTAATCAAGTATTCCCCATCGAAGAAGACACGACGATGGATGCGTTGATTGCGAAATACGCAAAAGACGTTGACTATTCGGATGAAGCAGACGTAGAGCTTGATCGTTACGCATACAGCGGACCTTCCAATGGTAAGTGGACGATCGACGGCGAGCAACAAACGCCTTATGAGGATGGTAGAACGGTTGAACAATACACCGTTTATAAGGAAGCAGGCTTCAATATCGTGCTTGCGCAAGATACCATTGTAGCCGATCCGTCTACGTGGAATGATGCTATGGGCGGTAAGGAAGTTTTGGACCGCGCTTATGCGGCTGGTTTGAAGGTTATCTTGACCGACTATCGTATTCAAAACTTGTCCGAACCGATCACCGTTAGCACGGGTGCTACTAAGGCAAGCGGTACGGCTTGGGTAATTCAGACGCATTATAAAACCGCGGAACAACAGTCTGCATTCCAAAGCAAGTATGGCTTTACGTCTACGTATGGCCTTAGCGGAAGCAACATTAACGCTAAGTATGGCACAACGGCGGCTTTGGATGCGGAAATTGCAAGCTACATCGCTTTGTATAAAGACCATCCCGCATTCTACGGCGTAATGCTTGGCGACGAACCTTCCTTCCAGAACGCATACTGCTATGGCGAAGTTTACAAATCCTTGAAGCGTTTGATGCCCGACAAGTACGTGCAATACAACTTGCTTCCTATGGAACATAACTTCGATACGATTGAACTTCGTTACCCTGGTATCAAGGGCGTTTATTCGGAAAGCAAAATTACGGATGCGAACATTGAAGGTGCATATAAGCAATACGTAGAAATGTATCTCGATTCGATGCAAACGGATTATATCCAATACGACGATTATCCCTTCAAGGGTAAAACGGGTTGGTTGGGTTATGGGTATACCGCTTATATTGATCCTACGGCGCTTCGTTGCTTGCAAATTATGGCAACCATCGCAAAAGAACGTAACCTTTCCGTAAAGGTTGTTACGCAAAGCTGTGTGATGAAGTCCGGCGGTGAAGACGGTTACGTTTCCATCCGTCAACTTACCGAAGACGATGCTCGTTGGCTTAACAACTATTTGGTAGGCTTCGGCGTAAAACAAATCAACTACTTCACCTATTGGACGAAGTCGGCAAACTACTCCGATGGCGAATGGTTTGTAGACGGCGGTTCGTTTGTTAACCGTGACGGTAATACGACTGCTCTGTATGACATCATGCAAAAAATTATGGCTGAAAATACGGAATTCGCTAGAACGATTTCCCACTTCAACTATACTGGCAGCAAAATTGTAAAGGGTAGTAGCTATAAGTATGAAGACGATCATATCAATTGGGGTACTTTGACGTCCAATTCGAGCACCTTCAAGTGGCTTTCCAGCGTTACGACGTCGACGGACGCAACGCTTGTAACCGAATTGTACGATGCGTCGCGTTATAACTACATGTACATGGTCATGAACACGATTGATCCTTACGAAAAGAATAACAACGGTAAAGATACCAAGCAGACGATCACTATTACGCTTGACAGTAAAGTTGAGGGCTTCTATTTGTATGATCAAACGGGCGCAAGAACGTACGTGACCGGCAACACGACCACCGTATCGCTTACGGCAGGTCAAGCAGTTTATGTTCTTCCTTGTCTTTAATGGTTGACTAAACAACGTGGCTACACGAGGAAATCTCTTTTGAGATTTCCTCGGCGTATGCCGAGAAAACAAAACTGAAGTTTGGATTATTATGTGGATAGTTAGTGGAATTCAAACAACGGAAGCCTCGCATTTGCCCGTTTTTTATAAACGGTTTCAAGCGAAAAAAGGAATGATCAAGTGCACGCTTAATGCGTCTGCGCTTGGCATTTTTTGTGTAAAAATAAATGGTCGGGAGATAAAAGATTACTTTATGCCCGGCTGGACCAATTACAATAAATACGTACATATCTGCTCGTATGATATTACGGCGGATATTCAAGAGGAAAATTTACTGGAAATCACGCTTGCGGAAGGGTGGTTTTCGGGGCGGCTCGGCTACACGACGAAAGCAAACGTTTACGGAAAGGAAAACGCTTTGTTTGCGCAGGTGGAGATGGAGTTTGCCGACGGCAATAAGGTATGCTTTGCAACGGACGACACGTGGAGAGTGGGCAATTCGAATATCCTTTCTTCTTCTTTGTTTGACGGTGAATGGGTAGATTTTACCACGCCAACGCAGGACGTAGACAGCTTGCCTTTTGCAACCATTGTTCAGCGCGATACGCGCTTTGAACCTTACACGTACGAGCCTACGCGGAAAATTGGGTGTTTAAAACCTATTACGCTCTATCGTGACGATAGAGTGCTGCGCTTGGATTTCAAGCAAAACTTTGCAGGCTTTCTCACCTTTAAGGCGCGAGGAAAACGCGGGGATAAGCTAACGATACGCCATGCGGAAATGCTCAACCCTGACGGCTCGCTTTATTATGAAAATTTGCGTTCGGTCAAGGCGACGGATACCGTCGTTTTGTCGGGCGATATTGATACGTTTGATCCTAAATTTACCTTCCACGGGTTCCGTTATGCGGAGATAACCATGGAAGGCGAAGTGGAAATTTTTGATTTGCAGGGCACCGTATTGTCGCAAGACATTGATTACAGCGGCAGCTTTGCTTGTTCCGACGAGATTGTAAACGCTGTTTACAACAACGTTTTATGGGGACAAAAATCCAATTTTATCAGCATTCCTACCGATTGTCCGCAACGTGACGAACGCTTGGGCTGGACGGGGGACGCGCAGGTTTTTTGTAATTCCGCAATGTTCAACGGCGATTGCAACGCCTTTTTTGCGAATTATTTAAAGTTGATTAGAACGGATATTTTACCCGACGGGAAAGTGCCTTCCTTTGCGCCTTTCTTTATCCCCGTTTCCGTTTCGACGGCAGGGGTGCCCGGCTGGGCGGACGTTATTTGCGTATTGCCGTATTATCATTATTTGCATTATGGCGACAAGCGCGTGATAGAGGACAACTTACCCGACGCTGTTCGGCATTTACAGTATTATCTTAGCAAATGCGACGGTTATTTGATGGGTGTGGAAAATCCGTTTGGCGATTGGCTGTCCGTGGTAAAGGCGGACGATATTCCTTGTATTAGCCAATGCTTTTTAGGGCTGTCGGCAATGCTTATCTCAAAAATGTACGGCATTTTGGAAGATAAAGAAAATGCGGAAATCTATAGCCAAGTATATGAGGGGGCGAAAGCGGCGTTCCGCGCGGCGTATTGGCAAGCGGACGGAAAAATAAAAGGGGATTCGCAAACCATCTACGCCTTGTCCTATGCGGTAGGCTTTATGCTTGCCGACGAGATAAGAGCTCCGTTTTTGGAGAGCATTCAGCGCAACGGCGGAAAGCTTACAACGGGCTTTATCGGCGTGAAATATCTCCTGCCTGCGCTTTGTGACGTTGGTGCGGCGGACGTAGCGTATAAGATTATTAAGGAAACGGAATACCCCTCGTGGGGCTATACCATAAAAAACGGCGCAACTACCATTTGGGAACGCTGGAACGGTTACACAACGGAAAACGGTTTTGAAACGCCGTCGATGAACTCGTTTAACCATTACAGTTTAGGCTCTTGTGTAGAATGGCTATACGCGTACGTACTTGGGATTAAGCTTTCCGAGGACGGAACGGTGTGCATTTCGCCCTCGTTTAGCGAGGAGCTGACCTGGGCAAAGGGCGCATACAAGGCGAGAAAGGGTATGGTGTACGTGGATTGGCGGTTAGAGAACGGGCAATTTCACGTCAAAGCGCAAGCGGATAAGGACGTAGCGCTTACTTACGATTTCAAGGGCTGGAAAGTGCTGTCCATCATGATGGAAAACAACTGTTTAGAAGCCGTCCTTCAATAACGGCGCGCAGGGAACTGCGGAGGTTGATTATGATTTTATTTAACGAAGCAAATAAGCAATTTCATTTGCAAACGAACAACACGTCGTACGTTTTTTGCGTGTCCGATTTTGACGCATTGGAGCATTTGTATTACGGAAAAAGAATACACGACGACGACGTGAAATATATCAGCAACCGTCAAATTTACGCGCATCACGCGCATGAAAGCCGCGACAGCCGTAAATTTTCTATGGGCTCGGTTGGGTTAGAAATTTCTCCCTTTAACTGCGGGGATTTCCGCACGCCGTCCGTGGTGTACAATTACGACGGGCAGTTGGATAGCAATCGTTTGCGCTATCGTTCCCATAAAATTTACAAGGGCAGAACGGCGATTGCGGGCTTGCCTTATTCCCGTGAAAGCGAGGAAACGGAAACGTTGGAAGTTGTGCTTACCGACGATAACAACACCGTAGAATTTACTCTTTATTACGTCGTATATGCGGACGTGGACATAATTGCCCGTCACCAAAAATTGAAAAATACGGGTACCATGTCCTTAACCATTCAAAAATTCGCCAGTATGTGCTTGGATTTTTACGGTTCGGATTTTGACGTAATCACTTTGGAAGGAATGTACTTATACGAACGCGCGAAGGTATCGCGCGCGGCAATCAAACGCGGCGTTTTTAAAAACAATAGCTTGGTTGGCGCCTCCTCGCATAACCGCAATCCGTTTATTGCCCTTTGCGGACGTAATACGGACGAGGATTGTGGCGAAGCCTACGGCTTTAATTTAATTTACAGCGGTAATTTTGCGGAAGAAGTGTCGGTTAGCAATCTTGGCGATACGCGCGTGATTGCAGGCATTGACGATACGGGCTTTAGTTGGACGTTGCAGGCAGGGGAAAGTTTCTCCTCGCCCGAAGCGGTGCTTACGTATTCCGACCAAGGGCTTGGCGGAATGTCGAGAAACTTCCACGACCATATCCGTCAAAACATTATCGAGCCGCAATTTGTCTATGCGGCGCGCCCGATTGTAATCAATTCCTGGGAAGCGTATTATCAAGAAGTAACGGAAGAAAAACTGCTTGCTTTGGCGGAAAGCGCAAAGGATTGCGGTGTGGATACCGTTGTTTTAGACGACGGTTGGTTTAAAGCGCATGCAAAAGAAGGGATTGGCGATTGGTATACCAATAAAGAGAAATTCCCCTCGGGGTTAAAAAGCCTTGCCGACAAAGTGCACGCTATGGGCATGAAATTTGGGATTTGGGTTGAGCCTGAAATGGTAGACGAGGACAGCCAGCTGTATCGTCAGCACCCCGATTGGATTTTATCCACCTCAAAACTTCCCTTGATTTCGAGATTTGAATATATGCTGGATTTGACGCAGGACCATATCGTACAAGCGATAGCGGACCGCATCAGCGAGGAATTGGATGGCGTTGGGATTGATTATTTGAAATGGGATTTCAACCGTTATTTCACCGAAGCGGCGTCGCGCGTGACGGCGCAGGGCGAAGTGTATCACCGTCAAATGCTCGGTGCGTATAAATTGCTTTCTATCTTGAAAAATCGTTTAAAGAACGTATTTTTTGAAACGTGCGCAGGGGGCGGCGGTCGTTTTGATTTGGGTATGCTTTATTATTCGCCTCAAATTTGGGTGAGTGACAATACGGACCCGTATGCGAGGGTGTACATTCAAAACGGTACCAGCTATGCATATCCCTTGTCGACGCAAAGCTGTCACTTTACTGAGGGCGAATGCACCAGCGGCAGGCCGTCCACATATGCGTTTAGATACAACGTAGCGGCGTACGGCGCTTATGGGTATGAATTGGATTTGAGTAAGTACAGCGCGGAAGATAAAGCCGTTTTTGAGGAATATTCCAAGCGGTATAGAGAGGACGAGGATTTGACCTTGAAAGGCGATTTGTATCGTTTAATTTCGCCTGAAACCGATCAATTTTGCGCATACGTAAAGGTGTCGAAGGATAAGAAAAAAGCGCAGGTGACCTTCTTGGTAATCAACGCTTTGGGCTTTACCGAAACCACCACTTTGCGCTTGAAGGGCTTGGACCCTAACAAAAAATATAAAAATGAAATTACAGGCGTTGTTTTATACGGCGATACCTTAATGAATATGGGTATGCGTATGAACGATTTGTTCCGCAAAAAGCGTTCCGATGGGTATATGGTAACGTTGACGGCGGTAGAAGAATAAAACGGAGTAGGTATTTATGAAATTACACAATACGTACAGCTATGGTCAGCTGTTTTGTTTTAGCGGCTTAGACGGAAAAACGTCGCGTGAGGATGATTTCGTGGCAATGATGATGCCCGAACCCATTACCTTGCGTTTTCATTTTGACAATGCCATTACGTTGCGTATTCCCGTTGCGGAAAATACCGCGTTTAATGCAGTTACGGGGGATATTTTGGACGGCGAGGGTGTGTTTGTAGCGTTTGTCGACAGCAATACCATTGTCGGAAAGGCGACGGCAAAGCCCGTCTTTGCTTCGGAAAAGGGGCATCATACCGTACAAGTGGACGGCGTGGAAGAATTCCGCACCAACTTTGCAAAATTCTATTTGGCAACGGAAATGAAAGACGGCGTTTGCTATTTCGCTTTCTCCTATCGTGTGCGCAACGTACGTTTGTGGACGGACGAGGAAATGTCGGCGTTGAAAGCAAAACGCTTGGCGTATTTTGAGGCTATGCCCAAGTGTAAGGATGAAAAATACGAAAAATTGTATTATAAATGCCTTTCTATCAATAAGGAAAACGTATATTCGCCTGAAGGGGAAATCCCTTGCTATTGGACGACGCCCGACAGAGTTCCGCACCGCTTTATGTGGATTTGGGATTCGGCATTCCATGCTATGGCGTTTGCGCAATACAACGTGGAAATGGCAAAGGATTGTATCCGTTCGGTGTTAGCAATGCAGGAAGAAAACGGGTTTATCTCGCACATGATGGGACCGTTTGGCGGATTTTCCGACATTACGCAACCCCAAGTATTGGCGTGGGGCGTGTGGACGGTGTACCAAAAAGATAAAGATAAGGCGTTTTTGAAAGAATGCGCGCCTGCTTTGAAGAAATTTTTGTTGTTCACCAAAGATAACCGCGACAAAAACGGCAACGGCTTGCTGGAATGGTTTACCGAACCTGATTATACCGAATGTAAATGCGGGGAATCGGGTTTGGATAACTCGCCGAGGTTTGATTTTGACATTGATATGGACGCAGTTGATTTTTCCACCTATCTTTGCAACGACGCGAAATATTTGTCGTGGATTTACGAGGAAATCGGCGATACGGAAAATGCAGTATATTTCCGTAGCTTGCACGAGGACGTAAAAGAAAAAATTAACAAGCTTCTTTGGAGTGAAGAGGACGGCTTGTATTATGATAGATTGTTCGACGGCAAGCTGACGAAATTTGCCACGCCTGCTTCTTTCTTGCCCATGTTTGCAGGGCTTTGCTCGCAGGAACGCGCGGATAAAATGGTAAAGGTATTGTTAGACGAAAACCGTTTCTGGACGGCGATGCCCGTACCGACCATTCCGAAAAACCACGAAGTATACGATATTGATATGTGGCGCGGTTGCTCGTGGTTGAATATCAATTATTTCATTATTCTCGGTTTGAGAAAATATGGATACACGGACGTTGCAAACGAGCTTAGAGAAAGAACCTTGTCTTCCGTTTTGAAATGGTATGAACAAACGGGAAACATTTTCGAATTTTACGATGCGGACAACGTAGTTTGTCCCTTCCGTTTAAAGCGTAAAGGGGAACAGCCTGAAGTGATTGATTATCGTACGCACGTACATGCTATCACGGATTATAACTGGTCGGCGTGCTTTACGCAGTTGTTGATTAACGAAATTTATAATTGAGAGAGTTTCATGAAAAGATATGATGTAAAACAATTTGGGGCGATAGCCGACGGCGTAACGCTGTGTAGCGAAGCCGTACAAAAAGCGGTGGATTTTTGCCATGCGCAGGGAGGCGGTATCGTTGTATTTGATGGGGGCAGGTACGTGTTGAGTACCATTTTTCTCAAGAGTAACGTACATATTGAAATTGCCGAAGATACGGAAATTTTGGGCAGTTTAAACTTCTACGATTATGCCCAGCAAGAAAAAATTGAATATCCCATTTATCAAGATGCGTCGCATACCTATTTTGATTTGTCTATGTTTGTGGGGAGAAATTGCGAAAATATTTCTATCACGGGTAAGGGCAAAATTGATATGCGCTCGGTATGGGACGTGGACGGCGTGCGCGGAGCGGCAATTAAGCACCGCGGCCCGAAGTGTATTGCGCTGAAGGAATGTAAAAATATCCAAATCAGCGGTTTGGAAATTGTCAACGTAACCGACCTTGGCGTGTATTTTGCAGGCTGCGAAAACGTGGACGTGTTTGGCTTGAAAATGCGCGTATATATCGACGGGATTAGCCCTGACAACTCGAAAAACGTTCGCATTTACGATTGCGACGTGGAAGCTGGGGACGATTCGATTGTTTTCAAAAGCTCGTACACTTTAAACCGTTTGGATATTTGTAAGGATATTAAGGTGTGGAATTGCCGTTTGAAGAGCCGTTGTACGGCTGTCAAATTCGGCACGGAAACCAACGGCGGGTTTGAAAACATTGAAATTGAAAATATCGACATTCGCGAAACGCGTATCACGGGCATTGCCATTGAAAGCGTAGACGGCGCGGTGGTAGACGGCATACATATTAAAAACGTGACGATGAAAAACGTCAACGCGCCTTTGTTTATCCATATCGGTAAGCGAATGAGAGGCCCTGCCGGCAGACAGTTGGGCGTTATTAGAAACGTGACCATTGAAAATTTGACCGCGGACGGACCTTACGAGCCTTACGAATGCGTGGCTTGGAATTATTTTAGCTTTTGCGACAACGATACCTATCAATATCCTTGGGTGTTTGGCGTTGCGGAATCCTTTGACGATACCAAGGCTGGCAATACGGCGGAAAGCGATTGGCAAATGACCAGCAATATGTGCGGTTTGCCTGGGCACCCCTTGCAAAATATTACTTTGAGAAACGTGCATTTGAAGTTGGACGGCGGTGTAAAAACGTACAACCGCAACGTGCCTGAAGAGGCGCAGGATTATCCCGAAGTGTACGTGTATGGCAGAATTTTGCCTGCAAAGGGTATTTATTTTAGACATATCGAGGGCTTGACGTTGGATAACGTTACGGTGGAAACGTATCGTGCGGATGCGCGTGAGGATTTTGTTTTTGACAACGTAAAATGAGGTGTAATATGATTGGCGTTTGGGCTGATGGTTTGGTTGGACAAATGAACGTGACGGCAGCGTTTGTGTTGGAGTTTGATACGCAAACGGATTTCACGATGAAATTGGCGGCGGCGGATTGCTATAAAATTTACGCAGACGGTCAGTTTTTTGCCTTTGGACCGCAAAGGGCGGCGCACGGTTATGCGCGCGTAGCGGAATATGCAGGGCAAGCCAAGCGCATGGTTGTCGAAGTGCATTCGCATTTTGTACAAACCTTTTGCTGGATTAAGCAAACGCCTTTTTTTGCTTGCGAAATAACGGCGGGCGGTAAGACGTACACCGCGGAAGATTTTGCGTGTTATCACTTGACGGATAGAGTGCAAGCGGTGCAAAGATACAGTTATCAACGCGCCTTTTCGGAAGTATTCCGTATGTCGGAAGATAGAAAAAGCTTGCATTTTTCTACGCCGAATTTTCCTAAAATGCAAATTCAACGCGTACCTGTACCACACCTTTTGCCTTCGTACGTAGACGAAGCGAAATACAGGGTGCATTTGCCTACGTCGCTTGTAGAAAGCGGCGGTGTGGCAATAGACGAAAGTATGCCGCTTTGGCGCAACGGCGCAATTACTTTGGTAGGTACGAAATTGCAAGGCTTTTTGGAAAAGGACTGGGCGGAACTGTTGACGGACGAAGCGTCGCATTTCGTATATATGCCCAACGAAAAAACAACGTCGGGGTTAAGCTATCGTACGTATGATTTCGGCAGGGCGATAACGGGTTTTTCCGAGCTGAAAATTACGGCGCAAAAAGGCGGCGTGGTTTATCTTATTTTTGATGAAATTTTATGGAAGGAAGCGAACAAAGGGGAAAATTACGTTAGCTTTGCGCGCAATTCTTGTTCCAGCGTACAGAAATTTAGTGTGGAGAAAGCAGGGGTGTACGAGGTATCAAGCTGCGAGCCCTATTTGATGCGCTACGCGTTGCTGGTGTGCAGCGAGGGCGTTGAGGCGGAAATTGCCTTGCGTGATTTTGAAAATCCCAACGCGGAAGATTTTACTCTGCCTTGCGACGATGAGCGCGTGCAAAAATTAGTGGAAGCAGCAAAGGCGACCTTTGCGCAAAACGCAACCGATTTGCTTATGGACTGCCCGTCGAGAGAGCGTGCTGGGTGGTTGTCGGACAGCTATTTTTCTTCCGAAGCGGAGTTCATTTTAACGGGTAAAAACCAAGCGGAAAAGACGTTTTTGGAAAATTATGCGTATGCCGATTGCAGCGGTTTGCCCGACGGCATGGTGCCGATGTGCTATCCGTCCGATCCCTATTGTACCTTTATCCCCAACTGGGCGATGTGGTATTGCTTGGAGCTTGAAAAATATGCCAAGCGCTGGGGCAGGGACGAGATTGTTGAAAAATCCAAGGAAAAAGTGGACGGGATTTTGCGTTATTTCAAACGCAAAGAAAACGAGTTTGGTTTGTTGGAAAATTTGGACGGCTGGGTGTTTGTCGAATGGAGTGTTGCCAACGACGACGACCACGTTGCTGGCGTAAATATTCCTTCTAACATTGCGTACGCAAGATGCTTGGAAGGCATGGCTAACTTGTACGGTTATGAAGATTTGCGCGCGCACGCGGAAAAAATCCGCGCATACATTAAGCAAAACGCATTCAACGGAGAATTTTTCGTGGATAATTTAATCCGCGATGAAAAGGGCGGGTTGCGTCAAACGGGCTTGCTTTCCGAAGTGTGTCAATATTACGCATTTTGGTTTAATTGTATCACGAGGGAAGAATATCCTTGGCTGTACGAGGAATTGATGGAACGCTTGGGCGTAAACCGTCAAGAGGGGTATCGTCCTGAAATAGGTGTATCCAACGTTTTATACGGCTTGTATATGCGTATTGATTTATTGATGCGCGCAGGCGAAAAGCAAAAGGTTTTGGAAGAATGTTTCAAGTTGTTTTTGCCGATGGTCAACCGTACGGGTACGCTGTGGGAAAACAATGGGATTTCGGCAAGCTGTAATCACGGCTTTGCTTCCTACGCTTTAAAGTGGTTATTATTTGTGCTGGACATTAAAATGGACGGGGCAGGTATGCGTTGAAATAAAAATATACAATAAGAGGTGCGCTATGTGGAACGGAAAAAAGAAAGCGGTTACGTTTAGTTTTGACGACGGTGTGTCGCAAGACATTCGCACAATTGAAATTTTGGATAAATACGGGTTGAAAGGTACGTTTAACTTAAATTCGGCAAAGTTTGGGCAAAAATTCCCGTACGAAGCCGAGGGCGGTAGAATGGTACAACGAGATATTATCGAGCCCTACCAAGTGGCGGAGCTTTATAAAAACCACGAAATAGCGGTACATACGATGGCGCATTTGAATTTGACGGAGCTTCCCGATGCTTGCGTTTCGTGGCAGGTGGAAGAGGATAGAAAACTGCTGGAAAGGCTGTCGGGGCAGACCATACGTTGTATGGCGTATCCCTGCGGCGGCGTAAACAACGACGATAGAGTGGCAGGCATTATCAAAGATACCACTTCTATCCGTTTTGCAAGAACGATTACGTCCACCTTCTCCTTTGACGAGCAAAAAAATTTGTATCGTTTCAATCCTACGATACATTTCCGCAACGAAAGAGTGTTTGAACTCGCCGAAGACTTTTTAGCATTACAGCCTACGGAAAACAAAGTGTTCTATATTTGGGGACATACCTACGAATTTGACGCGACGGAAGGCGCGTGGGAGCGTTTTGAAAACTTGTGCCGTTTAATTTCGGGCAAGGAGGATATTTTCTACGGCACCAATGGCGAAGTATTTTTACAGGACGACTAATGTATAAAAAAGAACTCAGCTTTAACGAGCCGAGTTCTTTTTTATTGTAAGAAATACAGTTTACGCAAACAAAATTTCAAAGCTTGCTTTGCCGTCCGCTGTCAGCGTAAGGTTGACGTAAGCCGATTCGCCGACGTATTCAACGGTGAAAGGCGTGTCCTCGCCGTTCAAAAGAAGCTGTTTGCATTGTTTGCCTTGGGGTAACAAAATGTGCGCGGTAATTTTTTTCGCGGGCGAATAAACGTCGTAACGCATACCTTCGTCCGTTAAAATGTAGCGCACGTCTACCATTGCGCCCGACACTTCGTAACCCGTCAAATAACGCAATTCCGTATAATAGGTAACGGGGAATTTAGGAGCGAAGAACAATTCGTCGTAATTCACGCCTCGATCGTTGATGCCAGCCAAGCCTTCGTCCACAGCGCTAATCAATGCCGCCGAGCCCCATGCGCTAGGACCGCCCTGCGGTTGGGGTTTGGAATCGGTATCATAAAGGAAATACGCCGTGCCGTCGCGTTCGACAAGCTCAATAAAGCGTTGGATAATATCCCAGCCATAGGCTTCATAACCGTTGTTGAACGCTGCTTTTGCAAGCTCGCCTGCCGTGAAGGGGGAGATTGCGCCGTTTACGTATTTACCGCTGTCGTAAGAGTGGAAACGGCTGTAAGGGGGATCAATAGAGAACCATTCGGCGAAGAATTGCGTCTTGTTTCTTCTGGATATATATTCTTCGATAATCAAACGGGATTGTTCGGTGGTGGTAAGACCGCGGTTCATATCGTAGGTATTGGAAAGGGAAAGGCGTTGGCTTTCTAAATTGTCAATGCCGTCGTGGTTCAAATGCAATTGGTGAATAAAGAATTTCCCATTCCACAAATGTTTAAAGATATTCGCTTTCAATTCTTCGGCGCGCTGTTCCCATGCTTGCGCGTTGCTTTCGTTTCCTAAACGGCGGTGCAACCAAGCCAACTGGTGCATTGCTTGATACACGCCCGAATTATCGCCGTGCATAATGGACATGGGGGTGCGGTCTTCAATTCTGCGGTTGGTGCCCGTATCGGGAAGATTGGTGAAATCCCACGTGTCAATGGTAAACGCTCTCTTGACAAGTCCGTGTTCTTTATCCCATCTCTTGGCATCGGAAGTGACGTAATTGATACCCTTTTCCAAAGAGGGAAGCACTTTTTTCAGCCATTCGTTATTGCCCGTCGTCTTGTAGAGGTACACCGCGCCTTCCACAACGAGATATTCGATATCGGCTTCCAATTCCAAACGAACGAGCGCGAGGTTGTCGTCGGGGTACATTATGTAGCAATCGGGGTTGACGTATTGCCAATGCACGTCGTCCACTTGCTTGATAAGTTCATAATATTGACCGTCTTCGCGTTGGGTGTCGATAATGAAATTTAAAAAGGTTTTCAAATCGTATTCCCAATGTCGGGTGGCTTTCATTACGTGCACGTGGTCGCGAATCCAGTTTTTATCCACGGCAAGAATTTTCCCGTCGATAAATACGAGGGAACGATCAGCGAAAATATTACTGCGCAATTGATGTAAAAATAAGCCAAGCTTGGGATCGGTCGTCGTCAAAACGGAGGGGAAGCCCAACTCACGATTGTTGTACGTGCCGTTGTTTTTTCCGTCAACGTGCATGGCGGGGAGTTTGTGTTTAAATTCAATCATTACTGCCTCCTTGTGGTGCGTTTCCTTGGTGCATTCTTCAATGCCGGTTCGCAACCATCGTAAGGAAAGTGTACCACGCTTGCGCGAAAAACGGAAGTCGGATTTTTATCATTTTTATGCGATTTTTAATCATTCTATTGACTTTTTTATCTTTTATGCTATAATTTAAGTGATATTTAATCTTAATGGCGAGGTGTATGCATGGTTCCCGTTGTATATGAATTTGAAAAAATTTATTTTAAAAAGCAAAAGAATTACATTTTCCAATTGGTGCGAGGTAGAAAATTGACGGACGTGTATCACTCGCATAATTTTTACGAGCTGTTGTTTTGCATAAGCGGAAGCGGCGTGCAGTACGTCAATGAGAGAGAAATTCCGTTTAAAGAGGGGGAAGCGTGGATGCTTCGGCCTAGCGATAGACATTGTTTCGTATCGCAAACGGAGGACGTTGCCGTACTTTCGTTATCGGTAAAGCAAGAGGAAATGGAGTTGTTTTCCAACGTTTACGACCCCATGCTTTTGGGGTGTATTCATCGCGGCGAGGACCCGTTTGGGTTTGCGATTTCCGCACCGATAGACTTTGCGGGAAAAGAAAACGGGGCGTTTGACGAATATGCCTGCAAATTGCTTTTGTCGTTATTTTTAAAGGAATATATCGACGCCAGCGATTGTTTACAGCGCGCGTCGGAATTGCCGCGAGGGTTGGCGATTGCCGTTGAAGAAATGCAAAAAACGAAAAATTTACGCCGAGGGATTGCGGCGTTTACCGAGTTGTCGCATTACAGCCAAAGCCATTTGGCGAGATTGGTACGAAAATATTTCAAAACGAGTTTAAAGCAATACGTCAACGAATTGCGTTTGCAAAGCGCATACAACAGCATCGTATTGACGAGGGAATCGACGGAATCCATTTCCGAGGGGTTGGGATTTTCGAGTTTTAGCCATTTCAACAAAATTTTCAAAGCGCGGTTTAAAGTAACGCCTGCGGCGCTCCGCAAACGCCGCGGTGCCTGGACGGCATAATTTTGTGTTTTAATTCAACTCGTACATGGTATGGGGGGCTTTCAGTCAACACGTACCTGCCCCTTCCATTTTTCTTAACTGAGAAGAAAAAAATGGTTTTTTAATTTTAAATTGAATGTCAATATTAGGTTGACAAAGCGGAAATATAGTAATATAATATATTTATATATTATAAAGGTTTATGTAACGAAATGGGAAGGAAAAGAAATTTACTTATAATTGGTGCGGGGCAATACGGTTGCGTGGTGAAGGAAATAGCTGAAGCAACCAAAAGGTTTAAATGCATCGACTTTGTGGATGATTTTTCTCAAGTTGCGGTGGGGACGACGGCGGATCTAGGTTTATTGTTTAGGAAATATGCTTGGGCGTGTGTTGCAATTGGTAATACCGATATGCGAATGAGGGTATTGCAGCAGTTGAAAGAGATAGGCTATATCGGAACGACGTTGATACATCCAAGCGCGTATATTTCCGCATCAGCACATATAGGGGAAGGGAGTATTGTTGAGCCGCATGTAATCGTGCAAGCTAATGCGCGTATAGGGAACGCATGTTTGATTTCATCGGGTGCGGTAATTAATCATAATGCAATTATTGAAGACGGGTGTCATATTGATTGTAATGCAACGGTTGGCGCTCGGTGCATTGTAAAGGAAAAGACCAAAGTGGAGTGTGGCCGAATATATCAGGGAGATATTGGATATGTATAAGCATTTTTTTAAGCGATTGTTTGATTTCGTATTATCTTTTTTAGGCATTATCATTTTAGCGGTTCCAATGCTTGTGTTGGCAATAGCAATCAAGTGTGATAGCAAGGGTCCGGTCTTTTTTAAGCAAAAGCGTATCGGGAAAAATAAAAAGACGTTTATGATTTTGAAATTCCGCACCATGCGTATTGATACGCCGCATGATGCGCCTACGCATCAGTTATCTGATCCTAAGAAATGGATTACAAAGGTTGGTGGATTTTTAAGAAAAACTTCGTTGGACGAAATTCCTCAAATTTTCAATATTTTCGCTGGAAGTATGTCGATTATTGGTCCGCGTCCTGCACTTTGGAATCAAGACGATTTAATTGCTGAACGAGATAAATATGGCGCAAATAATGTAAAGCCAGGCTTGACTGGATGGGCGCAAATCAACGGACGAGATGAATTGGAAATTCCAATTAAAGCGAAATTAGACGGCGATTATGCGGTGAAGCTGAATGCAGGGAAATTCAAAGGCTTGGCTATGGATTGGAAGTGTTTTTGGGGAACAATTTTTTCGGTATTAAAGAGTGATGGCGTTGTGGAAGGCGGAACGGGAGAACTGCAAAAGCAAAGCAGAGAAGAACAAAACGGCATCATCGAAGAAGTGTTCGTTGAGGATAAGGAGGAATAATGGAAACGATCGTTAGCGTAATTGTAGCGACATATCACCGCGAAGATGCTTTGAAAAAAGCGCTGATTTCTTTGGGGGCACAAAGTTATCAATTTTTAGAAATTGTATTGGTGGATGATAATGCCAATAGCGAATGGAATAAAAAAGTGCAAGGAATCGTAGAAGAATTCCGAATGCAGTTCCCTAATACCGAGTTAACGTATATTTGCAATGAAGAAAATTTAGGTTCAGCAAAAACGAGAAATAAAGGGATAGAGCGTGCGAAAGGAGTATACATTACATTTCTAGACGACGATGATATT
>JAZOVQ010000046.1:0-1917 GCA_045658805.1 Candidatus Scatosoma sp. | reverse complement strand
AGCCACCACCCCCGAAAGAGCTATTTCCCCACTCGGAAGAGTTTCCTTGGCTTGTACTGAAACTGCTATCGGCACTAGACGAGTTTTCATCATCCGAACATGCTGCAAAACCAGCCGTCGCCGTTCCGACACACAAACATGCCAATAAAGAAATTAGAAGTTTTTTCATATTACGCACTCCCCAATTTTATGTTTATAAAATTATTTTAACACCATTTTCACATTTTGTCAATGGTTTTGGAGAATTTTGCTAAGTGCATCCACGCCTTTGCCTGTCTATCCACAAAGCCGACAACGCAAAAAAAACGGACTACGTTTCCGTAATCCGTTTAATTCGCTTTTTGTTTTAAGCTTATTTAAGTTCAGCGGTAGCGCCGTTTTCCTTAAGCTTAGCAACAAGTGCTTCAGCGTCAGCTTTGGGTGCGTTTTCTTTGATAACGCCCATGCTTTCAACTGCTTTCTTAGCGTCAGCAAGGCCAAGGCCCGTAGCTTCACGTACAACCTTGATGATTGCGATCTTGTTAGGACCAACGTCTTTCAATACAACGTCGAATTCCGTCTTTTCTTCTGCTGCAGGAGCTGCTTCTGCTGCAGCTGCTGCGGGAGCTGCTGCTACTGCTGCGCTTACGCCAAATTCTGCTTCCAATGCTTTTACAAGGTCGTTCAATTCAAGAACGGTCATAGCTTTTACTTCTTCAATGAGTTTCTGTACATCCATGATTTTTTAATCCTCCGATTTTTTTAATAATGATTTTTTTAAATAGATTGTGTTCGTAACTTAGTTGTTTTCTTTTGCTTTTGCAATTTGATCCAATACCCCAACAAATTTGGAAAGCGAGGACTGGAAGCATCCAAGCATCTTCGCAATGAGCACTTCTTTCGAAGGGATTGCCGAAAGTGCTTTAACGCCTGCTTTATCAAGATATTTGTTTTCAACGTATGCGCACTTGGGTACGATCTTTTCTACCAATGCAGGGTTTGCTTTCGTTTCCTTTGCAAATACCGCTGCACCGCTCGTTTCGTCTGCACAGAATACCGTTGCGGTCGTACCGTTAAGGTCTGCGTCGAAATCCGTGATGCCAAGTTCGTTGAATGCTCTTCTTACAAGCGTGTTCTTGTATACTTTGTATTCACAGTTTACTTCTTTAAATTTGTTTCTGAGAGCCGTAACTTCCAAAACAGTAAGCTTGTTATAATCCGCAAGGACAATAGATTTGCTTGCCGTAATTTTCGCTTTGATCTCTTCTACGATTTGTTGTTTAGCTGCTATATTCGCCGACATAGTTACCTCCTTTAAGCGTTGCCGCCTGACATAAAAAAATACCTTACACCGCGCGGTATAAGGACGTAATAACTCTCTAAATATCCTATAACCTGGGCGAGTAGTTGCCTATCAAACCTTTCGGTGCTCGCTGTCTGCGGTTTATTTTTACTATGCTATTATATCATCTCCGTCAAAGGCAGTCAACTTTTTTTACTGCCTTTGACGAAAATTTTTCAAATGTTTTGGGAATTTATTTTCCCCTTTTCTCTTAACGCTATGCGTTAGTTTTTAGCCGAAACTTTTACGCCAGGGCCCATCGTGGAAGCGAGCGTTACGCTCTTGATGTATTGACCCTTTGCTGCTGCGGGTTTCGCCTTAACGATTGCGTCCATAAGAGCCGTGAAGTTTTCAACAAGCTTTTCTTTACCGAAGCTCTTCTTGCCGATAGGGCAGTGAATAATTGCGGTTTTGTCAAGTCTGTATTCAACTTTACCTGCTTTAACTTCTGCAATTGCTTTTTCAACGTCCATCGTTACCGTACCGGACTTAGGGTTAGGCATCAAGCCTTTGGGACCGAGTACACGACCGATACGACCTACCATACCCATCATGTCAGGGGTGGTGATCATTACGTCGAATTCAAACCAGTTTTC
>JAZOVQ010000045.1:0-5760 GCA_045658805.1 Candidatus Scatosoma sp. | reverse complement strand
GGACAAATCACCGTACAAGTGGCAAATCTTGGCTACGGAATTGAATGGCTGAAAGATTTGGCGACGGCGTTCACCGCAGAAACGGACATCGGTGTTACCATCGTACCTGAACTGGGTATGGGCGGTGTGAGTGCCATCGATACGCAGTTGATGTCAGGGGAATCCAAGGCGGATATTATCTTTACAAAGAAAGAGGATTTCGACCGTTACGTATATATGGCGCAAGGCCACGATTTCGGCGGTACGCATTACGATAAGCTGTACGTAAGCCTCAACGACATTTGGGCGGAAATTGGCTCGAAGGTCAACCCTCAATATCAGGAACATTTCAATTACAATGATAATTATTACGCGGTACCTTGGGCAGGTGGTGCGTTTGGTCTTGTTAGAAACAGAGACGCTTGGGCCGAGTTGGGGTATACCGCCGACTATATGCCCGTAACGACGGACGAATTGTTTGAGGTTTGCGACAATATCGCGGCGCAATACGCAAGCAAGAAAGTATATCCGTTCACATTCAGTGCCAAGAACGAATATTATTCCGACTTTATCAACATTTACTTCGCACAGTACGAAGGCATTGAAACCTTCAACCGTTTCAGGGAAGGCAAAGCGCCCGTGGATATGGATGCGGAACAAATCTACAACTACCAAGGTCAGTACGAAGTTGTTGAATTTATCACCAAGCTGTTGGCGATGGAAAAGACGTCGGGCGGTGATTATAAATACAAATATCAGGACGAATATGCGACCTCGCAGGACTTCACGGATATGCAAGGCGCATTCCTTGACGGCGTAGCGGCGTTCTGTATCAACGGTTCGTGGCTGGGCGTGGAAATGGGCAGCGATACGGCAAATATCGACTTTGTAAAAGCGCCCGTACTTAGTTCTATTACCGATAAATTTGCAGACGGTTCGGATAAATCGGATGCAAAGCTTCGTGAAATTGTAAAATACGTGGACGGCATTTCTTCGACGAAACCTACGGGTGTAACGGACGGGGATATTGAGTTGGTAACGGCGGCGAGAAAGAATTCGTATGCGACGGGCGGCGTTGACCATCAGGGCTTCATTCCTTGTTATAGCGACGATATCGACAATGCAAAACAGTTCTTGAAATTCATGTATTCGGATAAGGGTTTGAACACCTATTACGATACCATGGGCGGTTTGAAGTTGCCTGCAACGCCCTCTGGCGGTTATGCGGCAAAATCCAACCTCACCGTGTTTACGCAAAGCGTAACCGATTTGCTCAGCGAAAATTATCTTTGCACGACACAAGCAAACTCCAAGATGTTTACGCTTGCAAACGTCAGCCCGATTTACCGTAACGGTCTCGTCAGTTTGGTAACTTCCATTATGGATCAATACAAGCAAGGAAAGACGGCGGACGAAATCGTTAGCTACGTTATGACGACGAACCAAAACGATATCGCAGCAAAATGGTCGACGATTAAAAACAATATCTAATAGTCCTGAAAGGAGAAAACAATGAAGGGAACCTTGAAAAAAACGACAGCTGCATTGCTTGCCCTGCTGACAGCAGTAGGGCTTGCGGGCTGTGGGGATAGCAATACTTCGCAAAGCGGTAACAGCACAGGTGAATCGTCCGAAAAGGGTGATAAGATTACTGCAACGGAAGTATGGAGCACCTATTCCACGGTAAAAGTGCCGCAAAATAGAAATTTGAGCGTGTATGAAAAGCAGGATGCGGAAATTTATCTTTCCATGATGAAAGACGAAACGGAGGGGACGCAGCTTGTAATTACGGCTGGGCAGGATATTTCCTCTTACGAGCTGGTAGAAGCGGAGCTTTCGGACGGAAAGGGGAATACGATTTCCACCGACCAAATGGACGTGTATCATCAAAAATACGTTCAAATCGACGAGATGTACAATATTAACAATATGACCTATCAAGCAGGTGATCGTTTGCCCGATATGCTTCTTCCTATGGAAACGGCGGTGGAATATCAAGAAAACACTATAAAAAAGGGGGAAAACCAAGGCATCACTGTAGAAATTACGACGAATAGTGATACCGTTCCTGGTGTTTACAGCGGTGTATTCACGTTGAAAATGGACGGTAAAACGAAAAAAATCCCCGCAACTGTAGAGGTTTGGGATATTGAATACGAAGGGAGAAGGACTTTCCAATCGTGTTTCCTTATCTACCGTGGTCGCCTCGCGCAAGGGGAATATGGGGCGACGGACGAAATGATGGACGCTTACGTGCGGACGTTGCTCAAATATAAAATCAATCCCGATTACGTGCAAAGAAAAGACCTTGGTTATAACAATATAGAAAATTTTACCGATTATATTGAGGAATATTTCGAGGATGATAATTTCAACTCTATTGTTATTCCTGTACATATCAATTTCCCGTTTGAGCATAACAATTCGGATGCAAACGCTTCGATACAATATATCAACGAGTTAGTGAAGATTTGTACGCCTGAAACGAATTATATGGATTATGCGTACATTTACCCAAGCGGTTATGACGAAGCGGATATAAATACAAGAAAAAAGGACGATGCAATCCGTGTTTTTAGGGATGGTGGCGATTATCAGCTGATGTTAGAGCGTGCGGTTGAAGAATGCGACGAAGCGTTGGACGCTTTGCAAGCGGAATACGGAAAGGCGTTTAGACAGCAGGTAGAACAATCGATTTTGAATATCCCTGCCATTTTCACAAACGTGAACTTCGTAGAGGAATACGTAGGGGAATTAAACTCGGTGTTCTGTCCCTATCTCAACTTGTTCGGTGACGATATTTTGGCGCAGAAATACCAAGCATCCGCAGAGGAAAAGACGAACGGGGATTTATGGGCATACACTTGCGTTGGCCCTACCAACCCGTATCCCACCTTCCATTTGGACGATTTCAACCTCGGTACGCGCGTGTCGGGTTGGATGGAAAAGAAATATAAAATAAACGGATATTTGTACTGGGCGGTCAACCTTTACGAGCCGTCGGGCAATCACGACGCAGAAGATTTTATCTATCCTTATGATACTCCCGAGAGAGCTTCCAATTGTCCCGGCGACGGATTTTTGCTCTACCCTGGGAAATATTACGGCAGTGACAGCCCGTTTGCAAGCTTGCGCCTTGTGAACTATCGCGATTCGATGGACGATTATGATATGCTTTGCGTATATGAAAAGCTGTTGAACGAACGGGCGGCGGCTTATGGAACGAGTGTGAACTTCGACGATTACGTCAACGATTTGTATGAGTCGATTTTCAATGAGGCGATTTATTATCAAGATGATGCGTTGGTGTACGAAGCAAGAGCGGAACTGGCAAAACGCATTTTGGAATTGCAAAACAGCGATGG
Source organism: Candidatus Scatosoma sp. (assembly GCA_045658805.1). Taxonomy (GTDB): domain Bacteria; phylum Bacillota; class Clostridia; order Christensenellales; family Borkfalkiaceae; genus Scatosoma. The sequence goes on along the minus strand of JAZOVQ010000045.1, from coordinate 2,416 downwards.
ATTGCTTATTAAATCGGAAATATCCGCAGACGGTCAAACGACGGAAAATAAGCTGTATTCGACGGCAAAAACCTTGAAAATCAACGGCGAAACCGCGCAGGGCGTACAAAGCGGAAAGGGGTATCAATATACCGTTTCCTTGGCGACGGGCACGGGCGAAAAGACGTTGACGGTGGAAAGCGCAAGCAAGACGTACACCTATACGCTTGGGCAAAGCGGTGCGGCGAATATGCAATCGTACAAGAAGAATGCGGCAAGCGTTGTCACGGCAACGGCAAATGGCGTGGACGTTATCATTAAGGCAGAGGATAAGGGCAGTGCGGCGCAGACCACGGCATTCCGTCCTTACGTGGAATTTGCCATATCTAATTTGACGAACGCAAAAGAAATTATCTTTGTTATTAAAAATACAACGGATAAAGAAATGGAAGCCAACGTACAACTTGCAGGCGACGTTCGTGAAACGGTGGGTGGCATTTACTTGCGTGCAGGGGAAGAAAAGGAATACCGCATTTCGCTTGCCAGCCTTTCCGAGGACGTCTTAAAAGGCGCAACCCATTTGCGTATTGCATTTACGAATACGTTAAACGGCGAATTGCAGCAGGATAGAACGTTTATCCTTGGCAGTATCCGTTTTGTAAAGTGAGGTGAAAGCAATGAAGAAGAAATTTTCAATAAAAAATCTGTTTCTTTCCTTACTTTTAGTGACGGCGGTTGGGTTTGTCGCTTGTGATAAGGGCGAGCAGTCGGGAACGGATAATTCCGCAAGCGACAGCGCTTCTGAAATCATTGAACCCGTAAAGGATTATACGGGCGTACAGACCTTGAACGGTTTTGAAAACAACGACGATTTGTATGCAATCAAGCAGTTGCAAACGGATTTTGACTTGACTTTTACAATGGATATCACTTCCGAGCAAAAGAAGGAAGGGGAAGGTAGCCTGAAAATTTATTACAAAGACGGTACGTTTGGCAATGTGATTCAGCCTTTGGAAACGACGGATTTTGCCGATTGTAGCGTAGGGGATATTAAGAGTATTTCTCTTTGGGTATATAACGCTAACGAAGTGGAAGCACCCGTTACAATCAGCGCTTTGAAGCGCGGTAGTGTGCCGATTGCACAGGCAAAGTTTGATTTACCTGTCAACGAATGGACGAAATGCACTCTGCCGTTAAATAAAGTTGCTATGGAAAGTAATGCTGATCAGTTTTATACGTTTGCGTTTACTTTTTCCAAAGGGGTGCGAAATGCGACCTATTACGTGGATGAAATGCAGGTGGAGTTCGGTGCGGAATATTCTGCTGCGGACGAAGAAAACCTTGTAAAAGTCAACGATTTGATTGCGCGTATCAACGCTCTGCCCGAAAAGATTACGCTTGAAAACGAAGAGCTTATGAAAGGGATTTATACCGATTATATAGCTTTGGAAGTGGTGTATCAAGGCGCGGTAAACAACTATGAAAAGTTTGAAAACGCGGTCAATCAGCTGTTGACTGCCATAAGAGGGAAAATTGATTATTCCAAGGACAGCGTGGCTTGTTACTTTGATAAGTTCTACGGCGCGTTCCAAGCATCAAGAGGGATTGTTGGTTTCCCGAACTTCTCTTATTCGGAAGAGGTCAAATACAAAGACGAGGCAGGCTCGCTTTGTATCGAATGTACGGGTGATGATTGGACGTACGTCCATTTATCAACGGCGGTGCCGATTAAGGAATATGCAACGACGACCTGCGCTGTTTACAACGGTTTAGATAAATCAATTGCCGTATGTTTTGGTTGGTATGAAATGACGGTTATTCGCCCTGGCGAATGGGTAACGTTCGAGCTTGACAATAGCGATTATCCTTCTAGTATTGAATTTTATATGGCGGCGCTCGATGCGAGGGGCAATGCAACGGCGGCATACGGAAACGTATATATTTCGCAAATGGTGATGCACCCGAAAGGAGCGGAATAAGAAGTATATACGCTGACGGCGGCGGATAAGGAAATGGTGCTTTTAGTGCTTGCTGAATATGAGAAATTATTTGGCGAACATAAAGCTATGGTGGAAAATTACGAGGAATTAGAAGTGTGCCTGCAAAAAGTAGGCGTTATTCTTGAATAATTAGGAGAAAAAATGATGAAAAAACAAAGACTTTTAACTTTGGCACTTTCTTGTGCGTGCGTATTTACTAGTGCGGCGGCTGTCGGAATTTGGTCGTTGGATACGGAAAAGGCGAATGCAGCTTGGACGAACGACGGCGGCGCAGTTAAGGCGACCTCTCAAAAGTCTGCTGTCGATTATGAACTTGAAGGTTATGAACTTGAAGAATACGTAGTTGCGCAAAACGATGATTTTGGCGGCGCAGCAACTTTATCTTGGGGCAGTGACGCAACGAGTAATTTGAAGTTGACGAACACTACGGAAACGGC
>JAZOVQ010000044.1:0-5186 GCA_045658805.1 Candidatus Scatosoma sp. | reverse complement strand
TACATATTTCACAAGAAAAAGAAAATGCTATTACGGATGAAAAGCTACTTAAAGAATGGCATTATACAAAAAATGCGCCATTATTGCCTTCAATGTTTAATAATGGTAGCAAAAAAAAGGTTTGGTGGCAATGTTCGTTGGGGCATGAGTGGCAAGCGGTTATTTATAGTCGAACAGGGAAAGAAAAATGTGACTGTCCATATTGCGCTGGGCAAAAAATTATAGAGGGATGGAATGACCTGCAAACGCTTTATCCGTATATTGCAGAAGAATGGGACTATCAAAAAAATACAAATGTTTTACCTTCTCAAGTGAGACCGCAAACCAATAAGAAATATGGCTGGATATGTTCAAACTGTAAAAATAAATGGGTGACATCGGTTGCGCATCGCGTTAATGGTCGAGGTTGTCCAAAATGCGGTCGAGAGAAAACAAGGCTGTCAAGAATGCGGAAAGTTTTTAATATAGATGAAAACACTGAATACGAAAGTGCAGTTGTGGCGGGGCGAGTATTAAATATTAATGCAGGAGCTATCCGTAATTGTTGTAATGGTAAAACGAAAACAGCAGGGGGGTATCATTGGCGGTATATTGATAATTAAATCCGCTGGGTTCAGTCCAAACTTGAAAACCTTAAAAAAGCGGAATTGTTCTGAATAGACACGCAGGCGCACCCCTTGTGGGTGCTTTTTTGTTGGTGCGAATGAAGGGAAAGACGAAGAAACCATCGGTTCGCGCGAGCCATTTATAATGGCGACGCCCTGCCGAGAGTTCTCGCTTGCGAGAAACGGCAGATACCCTTCATTCGCACCACTATAAACGCACTTTTGTCTACCAAGGCAGAGTGCGTTCTTTTCTTGACTTTTAGGTTGATTTATAATATAATAATACCAAACAAAAGATAGCCCAAATACTGTGATACTTAAAGGAGTGAAAAGGATGAAGAAGAAAGAGTTTGAAAACATTTTACGTTTGCAAATTGTTCCGCATCTTTACGAAGAGGAGCGTGTAAGCGGCATCATTGATTATTGTGTAAAATACGGTTTTCAGCACATAATGCTGTTCATCAATGCCGAGGATTATTTCGTTGGGCATATGACGATTGAAGAGGCGAAGCCTTGGGTGGCGGCTATCCAACGCACCAAAAAGCGTTTGATGGAAAACGGCATTAAGGTCAGCTTAAACCCTTGGATTGAGTTTGGGCATTTGGATAGGGGTAGAAAGCTCAAGGAAGGGCAAAATTTTACCACGATGGTGGATTACGACGGTAAGGCGTGTGAGTTGGTTGCTTGCCCCTTGTGTGAAAACTGGCGTACGTACTACAAAGAATTTTACCAATACCTTATTCGTGAAATTGAACCCGATACCATTTGGGTAGAGGACGATTTCCGCCTGCATAACCACGGGGATTTGAAATACGGCGGCTGTTTTTGCAAGCTGCATATGCAGCGTTACAATGAAAAGCTCGGCACGAATTACACGCGTGAGGAATTTACCGATTTACTCTTTAGAAAAACTTGCGATGAGAAGGTTAGAAACGCTTGGTTGGATGTAAGCCGTGAAACGATGACAGATTTGGCGGAATTTTTAGGGGAAACCGTCAAAGAGGTCGGGTTAAATACGAAGGTGGGCTTGATGAGCTCGGCGCAAATCCGACATTCGATGGAGGCGCGCGATTGGTACGCGGTGCATAAAGGCTTGGCGCAGGGCGGTGAAATGATAAACCGTTTGCATTTGCCCTGCTATATGGAAATTTGTGCGAAGGAATATTATACTTATTTCAATATGTTCCCTTACGTTTGCCGTTCGTACATTCCTAAGGAAACGGTGGTTTTACCCGAATTGGAAAACAGCGCGTTTAGTACCTTTAGCAAAAATGCAAGATTCTTGCGTTTTCAGGTGGAATCTGCTATTCCGCTTTGCATCGACGGTATGACGTACGATATTTATGATTTTTGCGGAAACGGCATCAACGAAGGTTTTGGCTACGGCGAAGCGTTGGCAAAGATTATGCCCTATTTGAACGGTGTAATCAATCAGGGGATTGAGTACGACAAAGCGGAGGGTATCATCGTGCCTGCCGACCCGAATGAGGTATATAACCGCAAGGCAGACATGGGGAATTTCATGAGCTATTCTCCCGATGAATACTATTTCGGCGCGTATATTGCGGCGTTGGGGTTGAATACGAAAGTATCGACGGAAAAATCCTTCAAGGGGCAAATCGTTTCTCTTTGTAACAGCGCGGTGTATAATTTTACAAAAGAGCAGTTGGAAGATTTGTTTGCAAATAACTATGTGATATTAGATGGTAGCGCGGCAATCCGATTGTTCCGTATGGGATTAGGGCATTTATTCCGTGCAAAATCCTATAAAGAGCATTGGGCAGGAAAAGACGTTCACGCATACGAGCAAGCGGCGGACGGCGTAGAAGTAAACGGTAAAAAGGGGATCCGTGCGGCGGTTCGCCGCGCAGGACATTATGTGGAAATCGAATACGAGGACGACGTGATTGCAAAATCCTATGTGTACGATTATCACGGCAACGTTATGGGCTACGGCGATGCGGATGGCGGAAGCTTCTTCGTCATTCCGTATATTCACGATGAAATTTTGTATGAGCAGTACAATGATTTGCGTACCTCGATGCTGCGTGATTTTGTATGTAAAAAGGCAAAAACGCCCATCGTAAGCACGGAAGAAAGCGGCGTGTTCGCATACCTGTATGCCAGAAATGCGGAAAAAGCGTTGATGCTGGTCAATACAACGGTGGAAAATTTTGAAACAATTCAATTCAACGTTTACGGTATGCAAGTAAATGAAGTATCCGTCGTGGACAAACAGACGGGCGAAGTGAGAAAGGTAAGCTTTGCGTTAAACGGCAATACGCTTACCGTGTTTGAGCCGTTTGAATATCTTTCCACGCAAACGTTGCTTTTGTGTTAAAAAAATCAGAGAGGTTTAATATGATTAACGGCGATTTGTGTCATGAACTTTTACTTGAAAAAACAAAACAGAAGCTTGCGGCGTTGCCGACCGTTGTAAATTGGCAATCACACCGAAGCATCATTATTGGTGCGCGGACATCGTGTGGGACAATATTTTAGAAAAAGTAAAAGAAATGGGTTGGATTTGATGAATATGCAGTTTTTTAAGGAAAAGAGAAGAAAGGAATATATGCTTCCTGTGAAAATCGTGGAAGTGGGAGGAAACGTATATAAACCCGAAAATCTATTGAAAGGTAATTTTATGGAGCAAAATATGTTCGATTTTCCCGATTTTTGCGAATTTAATGGGAAGGGGCATATTATTTTGGATTTCGGGAGAGAGTATTTTGGCGGTGTAAGGCTGTTCTTTCATTCCAACGGCTATCCCAGCTTGAAGCCCTATTTGCGCATACGCTTTGGGGAATCCTTAGGTGAATGTTGCAGCGAGGTTGGCGAAAAAAATTCGACCAACGACCATTCCACAAGGGATATGGTTTGTTATATGCCGATGAACTCCGATATGGAATGGGGAGCAACGGGCTATCGGTTTGTTCGTTTGGATTTCTTGGAAGAGGGAATTTTCCGCTTAAATCGTGTATATGGCACCTACGTACATTCGGAATCCGACCCGATTGGCAGTTTCGAATGCGACAATACACTCGTCAACGATATATTCAACACGGCGGCTCATACCTTGCATTTGAATATGCAAAATTGCATTTGGGACGGGGTAAAACGCGACCAGCATATTTGGTGCGGAGATTTGTATCCTGAAATTTTGGGGATACTCTACCTTTACGGAAATTGCCGTGAAATCGAAAACACCTTCGATTATACGATACGCTACCAACAAAAAGAGCGTTGGATCAATAATATTCCCTTGTACAACGTGTGGTTTTTGCTGTGTATGAAGGAATATTTCAGTAAGACGGGAAAGGTGAAAAGAGAGTATTTGGAAAGCGCGAAAGAAACCCTTTGCGTGTTGAAAAAATGCGTCAATGAAGATGGGGCGTTAACCTTTGAAAAGGGCGGTTTGCTGTCCGACAATCCTTATTATTTCGATTGGCCTAGCCATGGTACGCCCGACAGCGTATTCGCGTGCTATGCAACGACGTTATACACGATGCGTCAAATCATCAATTGTGCATATTTCGATGAGGAAAATATCACGATTGCCAAGGAAATTGAAGGGGCTCTTTCTAAGAAAACTAAGGAAAATTCTACCTTTAAGGCCATTTCCGCAATGGGTGTTTTGGTGGATAAAAGCGATTGTAAAAAGGCACTCGATTTGATTAAAAATAACGGCGCGAGCGGTTATTCTATGTTCATGACTTATTTCATTTCCAAAGCGTTGACGGAAAACGGTTACGTACAGGAAGCGTTTGACAACAACCTGCAATATTACGGCGGAATGCTGCAAATGGGCGCAACGTCCTTTTGGGAAGGCTTTGAAGTGGAATGGATGGAAAATGCCTGCAAAATCACGGAGAGGCCGCAAAAGGGGCAACGGAAAGTGCATGGCGATTTCGGCAAGCCTTGCTACGTAGGGTATAGAAACAGCCTTTGTCACGGTTGGAGCTGCGGCGTGCTTGCATTCCTCATCGAAACGGTCGTGGGATTCCGTATTTGCGACAATGATTGCACGAAATTTACCCTGAAACCGAATTTGTGCGGCTTAAAGCATATTTCTTGTAAAATCCCGATGGCGAAAGGGATTGTTGAAATCGAGCTAACGCAGAAAGAGGATGGTGTGGAAACCAACCTCAATATTCCCGAGGGGCTTACAAGGATAGAGTAAGCATAATGTATATAATCGAATTTTTCCGCTGGGTTCAAGTCAGTAGTAAAAAGCTGAAAAGATTCAGAATAGGTCATGCGAAACAAATAAGAACGCAGAATAGGATACAATTATTTGTGCCAATTCTGCGTTTTTGATTGCCTTTTAGGGGTATTTTTACCCTTTCAAGGTGTAAAAAGCATTTCTTGCGATAAAAAGAGCCTATCTTCCGAGGTCGTTTGCGCCTTCGGTTGATGGGCTCTTTTTGCTTTCGTGAAAATTATGTGGGGTATTCGTTAAAATTATATGGGCAAGCGTTAAAATTTAGTATTTTAGTCCAATGACTATCATCCAACATTAAAAAATATCAGTTAATCAAAATTATTAACATTAAATATTGATTTTGATTTCAAAATATGATA
>JAZOVQ010000043.1:0-31385 GCA_045658805.1 Candidatus Scatosoma sp. | reverse complement strand
TTTTAAAACAGCGCGATAAAATACTCCGCACCCCTTATCACTCCGCTATTTTTGCGTGAAAAAATATATACAAAACTTATTTCTTTCAAACCCTTGACAACGCGCCGATAAAATGTTATTATTGATAATAATTAACGCACGCAAACCGTTTGAAATGCGGCGTAAGCTGTAAAAATATATCAACGAAAAGGAAAGCAAAATGAATAAATTTATCGTAACCGATTATGGTGTAAAAGCAGGCATAAAAGAATTGCAAACCCAGCAATTTCAAGCGGTATTGGATATGTGTAAAGAAAACGGCGGTATCGTCGTTGTTCCCAAAGGCGAATATCACCTTGCCGCAGTGAGAATGTGGTCAAATACCACGTTATATCTCCAATCGGGCGCCATTTTGTACGGCAGCGACAACTGTGACGATTATGAAGTGTTCCCTATCCCGGAAGGTATGGAAATGCGTTCTGATATGGAGCTTATCGCCGATTATTACGGTACGCCTTGGGAAACCTATCGCAGAGCGATTATTACGGCGTATAACGAGAAAAACGTGTCGATTATCGGGGAAGAGAATTCGATTATCGACGGCAGAAATTGCTACGACCCCAACGGCGAAGAAGGCTATCGCGGACCGCACGCCATTTTCTTTTCCTGCTGCGAAAACGTGCTGTTTGAAGGCTATATTGCCCAGCACAGCGGCAACTTCCTCCACGAAGCGAACAACTGCCGCAATTTGACCATGCGCCGCGTTACCTGCTTGGGTGGTTCGGACGGCATCCATTTACATTGTACGGAACATGCGCTTATTGAAGATTGTCTTTTTAGAACGGGCGATGATTGTATCGCAGGCATTAACGTAAAAGATTTGCACGTAAACCGCTGTATTTTGAACACTTCTTGCAACCTTTTCCGTATGGGCGGTATCGGTGTTTTGGTTGAAAATTGCTACGCTTACGGCCCTGGCTATTATCCCCATAGAATGACGGTAGTTAAAGGTAAAAACGACGAACTCCCCCGTCCTGACGGCAGACACAACAGCTTGTGGCTTGTTGATTATTTCGCCAATAAGAGTTTCCCTGAACAACCTTCAAAATTGCATTTTAAAAATTGTATTTTTGATAATATCCACGGCGCGCTTTACTACTTGGCGGATTCTTCCTTCCTGCAAAACGGCACCTACCTCGGCGAAATGATATTGGAAAACGTGCGCTTCACCGACGTGAAAGCCAGCGCAAGACCTATGGGCAAAGATACTTCCCCTTTGAAGATTACCATGAAAAACGTCACCTATTCCTTTGTTCCCGAAGCAACGGATACCGAGCTTTTCGAGGTTGCGCCCAACAGCCATACCACAGTTGAAATTTTGTAATTATTTTAACACAAAGTAGTAAATGGTAAGCTTGAAGCTAAAGCTATTTGCCACCATCATAGCTGGTGGTTTCCGACAACCGCGAGTGAGAACTTGCGGTTGTTGCTGTATAACCTAAAAAGGAAGATACATATTGTATCTTCCTTTTTACTTGCTACTCTTAACCAACCTAAATTAAACTTTTAAACCGCTCGACCAATTGGAATTTAACAAACTTAATCAGCATTTTTATACGAAATAAAAATATGAGCAGGAGCAAATAGCAAAGACGATATAATCAACAATATCGACCTGCACATAATACCACTAAACAAGAATATTGCCGATGGTATAATAGAAAGAGCCATTGCTTTGAAAACATTGTTTTTACGCCAATAGATAACCCATATCGTGCAATACAAAACAATCAGCACAGCATCTACCATCAGATAGATAGCAAATGCTTCGTCAGACCACCAGCCAAACCAAGTCGTTGGGATGTTGAAAATCATAAAGCCGAAGCATCCAAATCTACCAATCTGCTCAATGATTTCAATCGTTTTGTTGTGATACCTATTTTCAAAAGACTCTTTATGTTTGAGCGCAAATATGATGTTTGGAATCATTATTGCAGTTATAAACGCCAAACCGAAAATATTAAACCATTCCATAACATCACCCCGTCAAATTCTTATTTATTGATAAGTGTATTATATCACAAATCTTAAAAAAATCAATCTTTTTTCCATAGAGAAAACCCAATCTTTTTGGTTAATGGCACTACGACGGGCGCTTGTGGAATATGTGACCCTCGGAGAGCGTCGGCAATAAATTGCCTCGCGCGAACCGACGCGCTCTTCACCTTTCCCGTACGAGTTACCAAAAAGCAAAAACCTAAATCGAATATTTATTCAATCTCCAAGTCCGCGTAAATACCATAATGATCGGATGGAAATTTATCTTCAACAAGTTCATCGATGATTTTAAAAGTAATGGGATTGATTTTTCCATTTATGAAACAGTAATCAATATGTTCCTCAAAATTGTTTTGCTGACTATATCCGTGATAAGTCGAGCGTCTGTCTTTTATAGTAAGTTCGTTGACATCCGCCACTTTTTTAATCATTTCAGCATAAGGCAACGAAGAAGGCGTCATATTAAAATCCCCTGTAATAACGGTGGGATAAGCGGAAATCTTCTCTATATATTGATGGATTAAGCGCACGCTTTTTACCTGATTCTTCTCTCCAAAACCTAAATGCGTATTCATAACCGCAAAAGTCTTTCCGTCACTTTTATTTTTTAATATAACGTACAAACAAATACGGTTATGTGGTAAATCATCCCAACCGCCCGACATAATTTCAGGAGTATCGGAAAGCCAAAAATAACCGCGCTTTAAGCAATCGAATTTTTCTTTTTTCCAAAGTATCGGCGCTGACTCAATCCAACCTGTATTGGAACGATATTTATTGAAAAATTCATATTTATCGCAAAAATATCTATTTATAGAATCCTCCCAAAACGGTGTATATTCTTGAAAACCGATTACGTCAGCGTCATATGGCGTCGTTATCATGGAAAGTCGCGGCGCTCTTTCTTGAATGCTGTTACCATTTTCATCATCTACACATCGAATATTAAAACTGATTACTTTTATACGCATATCGAACTCCTATTTTTAAGATAATATAAAAATTATTTATTCAAACTGTTCTCGATTATAACATAGAAAAGGCAAAATTGCAAGCATTTACAATTAGAATAAAAAGTTATGGGACATGGCGAGTATGTTTGTTGTCGTTCTAAACGACGAACTCATCCACATTCCCGTACGGGGCACCAAAAAGCAAAAATCCCTAAACCGAACAATGTTCGATTTAGGGATTTGCTAGGCAGTGGCTACAATCTGAACCCCTGTTAATATTTTAGGGAGTGAATTGAACTCCTGCTTTAATCACGCCTATGGCGTGTATGTAATCCGCGATAGCTGTATGTAATTTTGTCGTTGGCAAAGATGTAATCAAGCCGAAAATGACATACGCCTTACGACAATTCCATACACGGCAAGCCGTGATTACATACCAAGCCTTTCGGCTTGAATAAAAATCGACAAGCTTCTTGTCGAAACTTGTCGATTTTTTGTGAAGAGTGAACAATTTGTACCCCTATCTAATTTTAAGGAATGAGTTGAACTCCTGCTATATATTATTTGTCTGTAACCCTATTTGTAAATGGAGTTATGAAATTTTTAGGGTTACATATTCCCTTTTGGGCTATCCTCCTTTATAATCTATACACCGGTTAATTTGTTATAATTTATTAAGGAGTGTTACAAATGAAACAAAAGCAACCTAATAAACTAATTCGTAAATGCTGTTCTGCTTACAAAAGCGGAACAACCGTTACAGCTCTCTCAAATCGATTCAATCCATCGATTGTAATGCAAATTCCCCTTTGGAGATGAAACTTTACACTTTAGAAAAACTATACGAAAAATACAACGCACACGCAATGTGCGAGCTTTGCAGGTTTCGCGCGGTACTTTTTACAACCATATTCTTCGTAATAAAAGAGATAATACTTGGTACGCTACTACAAAAGTAAAGATTTGTCAATTCCTCAAACAAAAATATACGCGCCCCCATAGGAGCGCGCTTTTCCTTTAATCCTTATTACAATAAAATCCAGTAGACGGAGCAGCACCAGGCTCTCTACCAACCGAAGTGTTATCCGCTCGGCGATTTCTAAGCTCAAGAATAGGGCTAGGCGCAATCTGATAACGATAATCCGCTCCCCGTTTAGAGATAAACGTTTCAATCACGCAATGCGAAGGTACAATTTGCGTGGTAGGATTGATAATGCTTTGGAAGCGGAAGAAATCCGCATCGGAAGGCAAATCCTTAACGCGCATATACCCATCTTTCACGGACGTGTATTGCACCGTATCCCCAAGTATTTTTCGCACGTAATCAATATTTTGATGCAACGAAATGGGAGCGGGAAACTCACCGTCTTTAATAACTTCCTGCCAATCCTTGCACTCATACTTTTTCAAAAGCTCCGCCGCCTTATGCAAATGCGAGATTTCCATTTCAAGATTCTCTTCCCAGAGCCCTTTTACATACGGATCGGTCTCCGTCATATAGCACGACCAATACAAATAACATTCGCAATATTCATGCCACAATAGCATTTCCAGCCACGTCGCATTGGGGTCCATCAAAGATTCGTAATGCGTAACGTGTTCTTCCTCGACAAGGGCTATTTCTTGATAGAGTTTCCGCCCCATATCCGTACAAGCAAAATTCGTTACGTTCATATAATAGTTCATCGTCTGTTGTTCCGCAGCAGTAATTATCATTGTATTGAGCACCGTCTGCACATCAGAGTTTTTCGCATCAATACTACGACGAACGTTATCCATGGGATACCGATGATGCGCAATCGTTGGACGGCCAGGCATAATTTCCGTATAGCGACCAACCAACCATTCCGCCGCCACGCCCTGCTCCATTTCCAAGAGGTTTGCATAACGGTATAAATGGTCGAAATCTTCTAAAAGCGCAAAATCCAACGCTGTCTTTACGTTACAATCAAGCTCCCGTTTGGCGAGCTCTGCCGTTAAATCTACTGCGAGTTGTTCATAACCGATGGTATGTTCTAATACCGTCTCGTTGATTGGTTTTAGCAGGGAAATTTTCAGCTGCTGTTGTTTTTCCACTTCACGCGTCAACGCAAGCGCGCGGCGAAGATCGTTATCATCCGTATGACGGGCAAACTGATGCGAGAACCAATTCGCCTCAAACTCTGTACCGTTCATCAAAATAATACGCGTTTTTGTATACGGATCAACCTCACGCTTATTATAGGATTTTGGATACAACTGTTTCCAATTCTGCAATGATTTTTCAATAGATTTCGCTTTTTCTTTAAACGGATTCAATGGGAAGCCCTCCTAAAAATGTTTTCCATTTTAGAGTATGCCCATTGCCAATTTTTTGTATACAAAAACGGCTGCCGAATTTTCAACAACCGTTTTGCTTTACCTTCCGACGCAAAAGACTTTTACGATAAAGAGCAAGTTTGACTTAAAAATCATCTCAACAATTCGATGTTTTCCGACCAAACGAAGTATGGATTAGTGATGCTAGCTGTTTTCGCTTTAATAATAAAAATTATTATATTTGCGGCGTCCTTGATTTATATGCAAGACGGATAGTTTCTTATCGTATCGGAAAAAGCAATAGCAAAAATCTAGTCCGTAGCACATTTAAAATGGCCTATAACAAACGAAAACCCCCTTTATCTTTAATGTTCCATACTAACCGCGGCAGTCCGTATCGTTCCAAAACCATGCGTGATTATCTTCAAAAGTTAGGTGTCAAACAATCTTTTTCACGGGTATATGTTCCATACGATAATTCTGTCGTTGAATCTTTTTTTGCTTCTTTGAAGCGAGAAGAGCTATATAGAACAAAATACCGTTCTGAAAATGAATTCAAAACGGCAGTAGATAATTATATGACTTTTTACAATTTCAAACGTCCACATTACAAGAACCAATACAAGACACCTGATAATAAAGAGCTTGATTATTATAAGAAACAAATGGAATTCAACGATTACAAAGATTAGAAACTGAGGGTTCAGATTCAATCTTTTTTATTTTTACATTTTCGATTTTTAACTTTTTTGATTTTTATGTCTAATTAAAATTTGAAATTAAAAATCGCTACATCCCTTGAAAAATAAGGAAAAAACATAAACCGTCTATCGATATCCAAACCAAAAGGGTCCAGATTTCAATAGACGGTTCATATGGTGCCCCGTACGGGACTCGAACCCATGATACCACCGTGAGAGGGTGGTGTCTTAACCGCTTGACCAACGGGCCATTCTATCTTTTTGCTTATGTAGTATAGCATATTTTTTTATGAATATCAACTGTTTTTAGAAAATTTAAAAAACTTTTTTCAACTTTTTTCCTTTTCTCTTCTCGTTCCTTGACTATGTCAAATAACAAGTTTATACTTTCCGTCGACGAAGACAAAAAAATGCGGTGCAACCGCAAGCGACGGGGATCTGCCGTTTCCACCTTGTGGAGCCTCGGCAGGGCGTCCTCACTCGCCTGCATATCCCTATTATTCCTACCACTATCGCTTCTCGCTCGTCGCGCGAACCCACGGTAACACGTGGGGTCTTACGACCGTCGACGAAGACAAAAAAATACGGTGCAACCACAAGGTTGCACCGTATTTTTGGTCGAGGCGACGGGGATCGAACCCACGACCTCAGCGTCCCGAACGCTGCGCGCTACCAGCTGCGCTACGCCTCGTCTTTTTTTACTTCACTTCTCGTGAAACGCAAACATTATACCAAATGCCTGCATAATTGTCAATCCTTTTTTACCCCGTTAAAACAACTTTTTCATTTTTCCTCTTTTGCTTTGCATTTAAAAGGACTCCGCTGTGTTTTCATGACGCTGCGAAGCCCTTTTTCTTACTATCCTTTTTTCAATTCATCTCGTACATGCCTGCCGCATTTTGTTTCAAATCAATAACAGTTGGTCTTGATAACCCCAACAATTTCGTCCACCTTTTTCAGCACCGAAACGTCGGGCATTTCACTCACTTCTACAATAGTATACGCCACTTCGCCTTTAGAGCCGTTTGCCAAATTGTCAATGTTGATACCCACGCCCGAAAACGCCGACGTGATTTGCGTCAACATATTGGGTATGTTTTTATGCATCACGCATACACGTGCTTTCGACGTGTGCGGCAAGGATACGTTGGGGAAGTTGACACTGTTAGAAATGTTACCATTCGTCAAATATTCATCCAACTGCTTCGCCGCCATAATTGCGCAATGGTCTTCCGATTCGAAGGTCGACGCGCCCAAGTGAGGTATCGCAATAATGCCTTCTACGCCAAGCGTTTCATTGGTCGGGAAATCGGTAACGTATTTTGCCACTTTCTTTGATGCAATCGCCGCTTTTAAATCCGCCGCGTTTACCAAATCCGCACGCGCCAAGTTGATAATTTTTACTCCGTCGCGCATCATCGACAACGATTTTTCACAAATCATTCCGCGCGTTTGTTCGGTTGCAGGAACGTGTAGCGTAATATAATCGCATTTACGGAAAATATCTTCATAGGTTGCCGCCTGTTTAATAGACGGCGCCAAGCTCCATGCTGCTTTCGGCGTGATATACGGGTCGCAACCGATTACCGTCATACCCAATGCGTTGGCGGCGTTTGCCACCATACCGCCGATTGCGCCAAGACCGATAACGCCCAAGGTTTTACCAACCAATTCTTCCCCGACAAAAGCTCCCTTGCCCTTTTCTACCGCTTTAGCAACGTCCTCTTCGCCGTTTAATCCGCTTGCCCAGCCGATACCGCCTACAACGTCACGCGCGGCAAGCACCAATGCACACACGGCCAATTCCTTTACGCCGTTTGCGTTTGCGCCAGGCGTATTGAAAACGACAATCCCCTCTTCCGTACACTTTTCAACGGGAATGTTGTTTACCCCTGCGCCGCTTCTTGCAATGGCTTTCAGCTCCTTATTAAAAGGCATATCATGCATTTTTTGAGAACGGACCATGATACCGTCGGGATCGGTCAATTCGGCATTCACCTCGTACCTGCCCCTATCGAATACGTCCGTACCCACCTTTGCAATCTTATTAAGCAATAATATTTTTTTCATTGTTTACTCCTTCGGGTTTTCCTTGGCGAACTTATCCATAAATTCCACCAAAGTTTTCACACCTTCGTAGGGCATGGCGTTATAAATAGAAGCGCGCATACCGCCAACGGAACGGTGTCCTTTCAAGTTTTTCAACCCTGCTTTCTCCGCTTCCGCAACGAATTTTTTATCCAAATCGGCATTCCCCGTCACAAAGGTCACGTTCATCAGCGAACGGCTTTCCTTTTCCACGGGCGCGATATAATAATTTTGTTTATCCAAATAACTGTACAAAAGCGAAGCTTTCTTTTCATTGCGAAGCTTCATTTTCGCCAAACCGCCAATACTCTTAATCCATTCGTAGACCAATTTTGCCACGTAAATGCAATAACAAGGCGGCGTATTGTACATCGAATCGTTATCCGCCATCACCTTATAATCGAGCATCGTAGGCGTTTCAGAGCGCGCGTTGCCAAGCAAATCTTCACGGATAATAACCACCGTCAAGCCTGCAGGCGCCATATTTTTTTGCGCCCCTGCGTATATCATACCAAATTTGGAAACGTCAAACGGTTCGCTTAAAATACACGAGGACAAATCCGCTACCAACGGAATATCCCCCGTATCGGGAATATACGGAAATTTCGTGCCGTATATCGTATTGTTTAAGCAAATATGCACGTAATCGGCATCACTGCGGAACGCTGATTTTTCCACTTTAGGAACGTAAGAAAAATCTTTATCCTTCGAAGATGCCACTGCCACTACGTCACCGTATTTTTGCGCTTCCTTATACGCTTTCGTTGAAAATTGCCCAGATAAAATATAATCCGCTTTGCCGTTTTTATTCATTAAATTAAGGGGCACCGCCGCAAACTGCGTTGACGCGCCGCCTTGTAAAAACAGCACTTTATAATTGTCGGGGATTTCCATTACCTCCCGAAGCAACGCCTCCGCATCCGCAATAATCTTTTCGTAGACGGGAGATCGATGACTCATCTCCATAACGGACATTCCGCTATCCCCATACGCCAGCATCTCCGCAGCCGCTTGTTCTAACACGCAAACGGGCAACATCGAAGGACCAGCAGAAAAATTGTACACTCTCTCCATGACCACTTAGCCTCCTTTTTTATGATTGTTCAACATTATATCACTTTCCATTTCATTTGACAAGGATTTGAACCCCTATTTTGCAATTTTTTCGATTACAATAGCAACTTTTATGCAAAAATTCGATAGATTTTTCTAAAAAGTGTTTTTCGGTGAAAAAACAAGCGAAAAGCCTGCTTTTTCCTCACCTTGTATCCTATGAAACGTGCGAAAAAAACGCGCCCCTTATTTACGAAAAACAGCCGAACGGTTTCCCATTCGGCTCATCTTTTCCCCCTTATCCCTTAATCCTCGGGAATGAATTTTTCGTAAGCGCCTCTGCCATACTGCAAACACCGCGATACACGGCTAAGCGTTGCCGAGGAAATGTCCGTAGCCGCAATAATTTCCGAATACGTCCTCCCCTCTTTCAGCATCTTTGCCGCATACGCGCGCTGCGCCATTTGTTCCACCTCTTTATAGGTACACAAATCGTCCAGCAAAATGCGCATATCTTCTTCCGTTTCGCATCGTAACAGCGTCCTATACAACAAATTGTGCATCATGCCGCCATGTCTCATATCCTGTGTCATATCTAATTTTTCTCCTCTCGCATCCTCGCGACGTTTTTACATGGGTTTCATTAAAAACGCTTTAGTCTTTTCGTTTTGCGGATTGTCAAACACTTCCGTCGGCGTACCTTCCTCTACCACTTCGCCGTCGGCAATAAAGACAACTTTATCCGCTACGTTTTTCGCAAATTCCATTTCGTGCGTAACGATAATCATCGTTCTGCCTTCGTCACGCAAATCTTTGATAACCTTTAACACTTCACCCGTCAATTCGGGATCCAATGCCGACGTGGGCTCGTCAAAGCACAAAATATCAGGACTAAGCGCCAAAGCACGTGCAATTGCCGCGCGTTGACATTGTCCGCCTGAAAGCTGCCAAGGATAAAAATCCGCTTTTTCCGCAAGCCCCACGCGCTCTAAAAGCGCCATTGCTTCCAAACGATTTTTCTCCTTTAAACTGGACCATGCTGCCCTCGAATAGGCTTTTTTCGATTTCAAATCCTCTTTATCAAGCAAGTTTTTCGCCAGCGTTACGTTTTGCAAAACGGTATACTGCGGAAACAAATTGAAGGATTGAAAAACCAACCCGAAATGCAAGCGTTTTAAACGCATTTCCTTATCCGAAATCTTTGCATTTTCGCCGTCAAATAACGTTTTTCCGTCAATGGAAATCGTCCCCGAATCCGCCATCGTAAGAAAGTTTAAACAGCGCAAAAAGGTCGTTTTACCGCCCCCGGACGAGCCGATAACCACAAGCACTTCGCCGTGCTCCAAATTAACGGAAACTCCTTTTAAAACCTGCACGGTGCCAAAGCTTTTCGTTATATTTTTAATTTCTAAAAAAGACATTTCACACCGCCTTTATACCTTAAACCAATCGAGTTTTTTCTCCAAACGCGAGAAGAGCAAGGTAAGCAATCCGTTAAAGATAAGATAGAAAATTGCCGCGTAAAGGAAAGGCGTCAGCACTACGTAATGGTTAACGGCGTGCTTTGCCGCATTTAACAAATCGACTACGCCGAGGATTTGTGCCAGGGCGGTGTCCTTTACGAGGGTAATAATTTCGTTGCTCATCGGCGGCACGATACGTTTTACCGCCTGCAATAGAATAACCTTGAAAAATATCTCCGATTTCGTCATGCCAAGCACTTGCCCTGCTTCGTATTGCCCAACGGGGATAGACTGTATCCCTGCGCGATAAATTTCGGAAAAATAACACGCGTAATTGACGATAAACGCCACGGCAACAAAGAAGAAAAGCACCGAGCTAACGGACATATTTAACGCCGAAGCCACGTCCTTAGTCTTTACACCGAGCATCGTCGGCAAGAAGCTGACAAGCAACACCTGCAACATGAGCGGTGTACCGCGAATCACCCAAACAATGGCTTTCACCAAATATTTAAGCGGTTTAAACGAGGACATTGAGCCCAACGCCATCGCCAACCCCAACGGTAAAGCGCCCAAAAGGGTTACGGCAAACAGCAGCAGCGTATTGCCGAACCCTTCTGTCAACTCTGTTAAAATTTGAATAAATTGCTCCATATTCTCTCCAAAAGCTTGTAAACGGAATTATTCACCCTTTACAACACTTTCGCCTGCGGAACCGCTTTCAACACCGATAACTGCATCTTTAAAGCTGTCCTTCGTCGTATATTTCGCTTCGTCAGCCTTTGCAACAACAGCTACTTGCTTATTGTAAAGATAAGGTACGGAAATACACATCTGTGCGGAACGTTCTTCCGTAATCGTCATACCGTTCCAAACAAGGTCGATCGTGCCATTTTCAAGCAAGGTTTCCTTTGCGCTCCATTCGATCAATTGGAAGTCTACCGTCAATTCCAACTCATACGTTTCGTTGAGGTAATCAACCACTTCTCTTGCAAGCTCGATATCAAAGCCCGTAAAGTCGTCGCCGTCCGTGTAAGCGATAGGTGCAAATACCGTATAACCGATAACGATTTGACCTTCCGATACAATCGTTTCCCAGCTGTTGTCCGTTGCCGCTGCGTAAGGGTTAACGGTGTCCGCTTTTACCGCTACGTCGTTTTGCAAACCAAACGTCGTTGCAACCTCAGCCGTCGTACCGTCAGCCGTCAAAGCGATAAGCGCTTTGTTGATTTCGGACATGAACGCTTCGTTGCCCTTCTTCGCTGCAATACCATAGGATTCTTCAGCGAGAACCAAATCTTTTACGATACTAACTTGACCAGCAAAATCGCCCGTCGTCGAATAATACCCTGCCATAACCGAATCGATAACAACCGCGTCAACTGCGCCTGCTTTCAACTGCGTAAGCGCATCCAATTGGCTAGCTTGCGTAATCATTTCTTTACCAAGCGCAAGCTTTTCGCCCTCTTCACAAGCCGTAGCCATACCCATAACACAACCGGTTGCCAATACAAGTGCCATCAATTTTGCTGCCTTTTTCATAATTATAAATCTCCTAAAAAATATTTTCACTTTATTGCTTCACTTTACTAAAGCATTGTTTCTAAAAAAATTTGCCTCGTTCGGCGATTTCTTGAAACACTTTAGTCAAGTGAAGTAAGCTTATTATACTTCATTACGCTAAAGAAGTAAAGCGTTTGAAGGGGGTTTTTTGAAAATTTTTTAAATTTTTTTTAATTTTTTTTAATTTTTCACCAAAAAACCTGCAAAAATGCCCTGCCTTTTTATAAATATATAATAAGGAAGGAATTTTAATTGCCTTTCGAAAAGCCCTGTGCTACAATAATTACAATATGAAACGCAGGGTGAGGATATGATAAAAAACGTCGTATTTGATTTTGGGCAGGTTATGGTACATTTTATTCCGTCCGATATGGTTGGAAAAGTGGTAACGGACGCCAATGACGCGAAGCTTTTGGAAGAAGTGGTTTTCGACAGGCTGTATTGGGATAGGCTGGACGCAGGCACAATCACCGACGAAGAGGTGTTGTTTGCCTGCAAGAAACGTTTACCTAAACGATTATGGGCTGCCGCCGAGAAAATTTACGGGGATTGGATGCAAAACATTCCGCCCATCGAAGGCATGTCGGAGCTGGTGCGGCAGGTGAAGCAAGGCGGTTTACACGTCTTTTTGCTTTCGAATATCTCTCGTGCTTTTGCGGACTTTTCACCCAACGTTGCTTGCTTGCAAGATTTTGAAAAATGCATCTTTTCCGCCGTTTGCGGCAAGCTAAAGCCAAACAAGGATATTTTTGAATACCTTTGTGCGGAATGCGATATCATGCCCGACGAAACACTCTTTATCGACGACAGCGCAAAAAACGTCGTAGGCGCCGAAGCGTTTGGGATCCACGGCTATTTATTTGACGGGGACGTCAAGAAGCTTTCCGATTATCTTCATTCTTTGTTATAAAAAAATTAGGCCGTGTCACAACCTTGTGACACAGCCCTTTCTTTTATTCGTTAGATTCTTTTTTCTTCAAAAGTACGCCGCCAAGCAACACAATACCCGACAAGCAGGTTACGCCGCCAATCGAACCAAAGCAGCCGCTAAGGATAGAAGGTTCTTCTCCCGAATCGTCCGTCGATTCTTCCGCGTCTTCCGATTCATCCTCTTCTTCGTCGTCCGATTTCACAACGGATTCTTCCTCTTCTTCGGATTCTTCTTCAGATTCTTCTTCAGATGCTTCTACGGAGCTGTCTACGGGTTCTTCCACCGAGCTATCTTCGGGTTCTTCTACCGAGCTATCTTCGGGTTCTTCCACGGAGCTTTCTACCGAGCTATCTTCAGGTTCTTCCACGGAGCTGTCTACCGAGCTATCCGAAGATTCTTCTTCAATGTCGGGACAAAGCGCTTCTTCGTCGATAATTACGTCGGAGAAAACACCCGTTTCGTTGACGATAAAGGTGATAACTTCCACCGTTTGATTGCCGCTTAAATCGGTTGCCGTAATGGTAAGCGTATGCGTACCTTCCGTCAATCTTCTACGAGAAGTTAACGCCCCTTCCGACCAAGTGTATTCCACGTTTACAGGGCCGCCCTTATCGTCCGTTGCCTGAACGGTGATACGGGGAGCCGCACCGATTTTTGCATAAATCAAATTGCAAGGAACAACAATCGTGGGTGCCGTTACGTCCGGTTCAACCACGATAACGGTAATCGATTTCGTGGCAACGTTGCCGAAATAGTCGGTTGCGACAAACGTCAACGTATGCGTACCTTCGTTGGGGTTGCCGTTTTCATCCAACATGGAAGGATCGCCCCATTGATATTCTACCGCAATATTGCCTTCAATGCTATCCGTTGCACTAACGGTGAACGGGAACGCTTGCCCTTTTGCCATGTTAACGGTTTCTTCGCCGTCGTAGGAAATTACGGGCGCAACGCCGTCGTTGTCAATGAGAGCAACGGAAATGCTGTCGATATAGAAAATGCCTTTCGAGCCGTTATGGCGCATTGCAAGCTCAAACTTATTTAAATAGCCGTTTTCTTCCAAGTTGTCAAAGGATGCAGCTTCATCGAAGAAGGATCCGTTTCCTTCCTGCAACACTACGTCTACCCATTGATCGGTTCTATCCCCGAGATAATAACGCATATCCCACGCACCCGATAAATAAGGGCGAGGAATTCTCAATTCGGGATAGCCGTCCACTTTGCCGTCGCCGCCAATGTAAACGCGGAAGGTTATGCTTTTTACCAAATCGATAGGGATTTGTTTCTCGGAGAAATCCAAGGTTACCCCTCTATTGATTGCGTCGGAAACAACGGACACAACGTCACCCGTAAAACCTGCGGGGATACCTGCCGCCGTCGCCTCTTCTTCGGTGTACGTAATAAGTTCCTTACAGCCGTATTGGACATAGTTGGTGGTCGCTGCATCAGTGACTGAGGTTACGATAAAATCGCAATCGTAATCGGATGTTTCTTCCGCAAGAACCGATTTTGCTGGCATTGCCAAACAAGCCGAGCAAAGCAAAACAGAGAAAATGGAAGTTAATAATTTGGTTTTTTTCATCTTATTTCACCTCTTCCAACATATTGGTTTTAATCGCTTCAATTTCCGCTTCAGTGATACCAATAGACATCATATACGCCTTTGCGTTTTCTTGCATGGATTTACCTCTGGAATAATCACGAATATAATTATACAATGCCGTGAACGGTACTTCTACCATGTATTTAGGTCTATCCCCTCTTACGTTGGACATGAAGGAAAGTTCATAATCTCTATACAAATCTTCTTCGCTTACGCCAAGCAATGCGTTGATAAGGAAGCAAAGCGTACCCGTTCTATCTCTGCCGAGCGAACAATGCACGTATACAGGGAAATTGTCAGCGTTTGCAAACGTTCTAATTTCTTTTGCAAGCGCGTCTTGGTATTCGCCTACCAAATCAATACCCGAACCGTAAACGCCTACGTAATAAGGGCCTTTCGTTTCAACGTAATTTACGTCCGCACCAAGGGGCGAGGAAGTGAGAGGTCTGCCGCTGTCCCCTCTTACGTCCAAATCCGTCTTAATACCAAGTTCGGAAAGCATAACGTATTTGCCTTCTTCGCTAATGTTTTCCAAAGCGCCGCCTCTATATACGATGCCTTGCTTTACACGCATTCCGTCTTCAGCCATGTATCCGCCCCAATCGCGCGTGTTGGTAACGTTATCGTCTACGTATATCGTACGGGGAAGATAAGCGGTGGAGAATTCAAAAATTCTCGATTTTACCAATTTATCTTCATACTTCGCGCTGATTTGATAATAATAATCGTAGCCCATGAACAAATAATCTAAAGTTACGGAATTGTCAAACGTAACGTAGCTTTCAGCGTTGTCCATATCCTCGTCGGTGGAAATATCCAACGTGTAATATTGAGCCGCTTCGTCACATTCCCAAGAAATGGTCAAAGGCGTAGGCGCAAAACAATCGCCTGCGTTTGTATTATAATTTACAGTGATAGATTTTGTATATTCTGCGCAAACCGTGTAAATATCCCCAGACAAAAGAGGGATTTCTACCTTGCTAGGTTCCCCGCTAATCGTAGGAGTATAAACCACGTCGCCATCCGCCTGACCGATGGTTACACTGGGGAAGAAAGTTGCTTCTTCCTCGCAAGCCGACAAAGGCGCAAGCGTTGACGTCAACAAAAGCGCCGACAGTAAAAGTGGAATCTTTTTTATCTTTTTCATACTATCCTCCTTGATTGTATGTTGTTTTATTTCATCTAATATAGTTTTACCTATACCAAAAGCCAAGCAAAAAGTTTTGTTGTAAATACACATGCGGGCATAATCATAAAGAAGCCCACTACAACGACGGCGATACCAACGCCTGCCCAAGCGATTACGGGCGAGAGCGTATCTATCAATTTCGTCTTTTTCAAAACGAGTGCCACTACGCAAAGCCCTAACAGCATACCGACGGTACCTGCCGCCGCATACGTAACGTAGGGGGAAGAATAGGTAAAGACAATTTCGTTGTCCCCTGCTTCCAAAGCGACCTGCAAGAAGCAAAGGTCGTTGTCTATCAATTTAGCCTCCTTGCCGTTGACCGTCACTTTATAACCCTTGGACGCAACAAAGGAAAGCATTAAGCTTTCGCCCTTTTTCGCGTCTTTGACGTGCGCGGTAATTTCCCCTGCGCCCACTTGAACGTCCGCCGCTTTTGTCCAAAGTTCCGCAGACAACCCTGCTACCATTTCATTGGTAACAGCGCCCTTTTGCTTCACTTCGTCCAAATTTTTTAAATAGCGATACAATTCTCTCTGATTTTCACGGCGGTATTTACGCGTATTCGTGTTAGGCTCTACAAAGCGATACCCTTCCGTTGTGCTTACGCGATACCCCAAAGGGAACACCGCCTTATTTTCGTAGATATAATAATCTCCGCTTCTCAAATGCACTTTCTTTCCGTTTTCGTCCGCAACCATTACCTTTTGCATATAGCCGCTTTCTTCTACGGTTGAACGCTTATTCTTCGCCACGAAAATATATTTGTAATTTAAAAAGCTATCCGCAAATGCCATGCTGGCATACGTGGTGTTGCCCGATTTAATTTTAGAATCCTTAAATTCCGTCTTATAACTGTTTTTGCCGTTGCCGTCAAAGCCAAACAGTTGATAGGTTGCAAAGTTGTCCTCGTCAATAACGGACGAGAATACGCTAAACGCGTTAGAATCCCCTCTAAACGGCGCGCATGCCGTCACTTTTGCTCCGTAATCACGAAGACGGAAATAGCTATCGTCCCTTTCATTCAGCTGTTGGCTAAGCTCGCTATAATGGTTGAGGGTTACGTGCTGCGTCGAACGATTGCCCACCACCAATTGACTGTTATAAAACACCACTTGCGTGCCGACAACCACTATTAAAATAAAGCTCAAAATGCGTACGCTAATACGCTTGCGCCATACGAGAATACACCCTGTCACCGCTACCAACGCAACCAAAATAAAGAGAATGGAAACTACCTCTAATCCGCCGAGGGAATGCGCAAATCGGGAAGAGAAACTATCCAACGATTTAATCGTATCCGAATCCTCTATCAACGCCGTCCAAAATGCCTTAAAGCCACCGTTGAGAATGAGGAATACCATAGCCACCAAAGCAAGTATTGCCAGGACAATCAATACGCCGATATAAATATACGTATCGGGAGTTTTCGGAGGGCGAGGCTTTTCCGCGCTTTCCGTTTTTGCCGCAAGCGCTTTTGCCGCCCTTGCCGCTTCCGCCTCTTCCCTAGCCGCTTTTTCGGCTTCCTTTTCCGCAATGAACGCCTGCTGTTCTTCCTCGGAAAGGGAAGATACCAAGACGTAGCTGGGTTTCTTCTTTTTCTTTGGCGCTTTTTCTTGTTTTTCCCTACCGTTTAACGCGCCGCCGTCGTACGCGCCCCAAGTGTCAAAACATAAGCCCTCAATACACAAGCACGCGCCGCCGAAGAAATAAATGGCGTTCAAAAAACCAAAACGCAAGGCGTAGGACATATACGAGCCCATATTCATAAGGCGCATCGCTTCGTCTACCACCACCGGTAACAACGTGAAAATTCCTGCAAACAACATGAATTTTGCAAAGCGGTCCTTTAAGCCTTTGCGGATAAACCAAAATACCGTCAAAATAACGAACAGGGAATCGGATAAAATATACGACCATTTGCGATAAAGGGATTGCGAATAGGTATCCAAAAAGGCCGCGGAGTCGAATGCGTCAGGCAAACTCGTTTCCGAAGAAAGGGTAAAGCCATACCAAAGACCTTCAAATAAGCCGCCCCCTCTCGCGCTGTTTAAAAAGGCGAACAACGCAGGAAGCAATACGGGCAAAGCCATCAACAACGTCACAACAAACGACAGGCAAAGCCGCGCGATAAATTTATTTCTGCCTTCCTTCTCCACGCACAAAAGCGCGTATACGATAAGCGCAGGGAATACCGTAAACAGCGAGAAACACGCAATAGAAAAGCAGGTATAAATACAGCACGCCGACAAAAGCGAGAACAATAAAAATTTGCCCGTCTTTACAAAATGCTTAAACGCCGCCACGCAAAAGGGCATATAGATTAAAAAATCCACCCAATTGATATAGGTGTTGGCTACAAACATATACCCACAATAGGTATACAACACACCAAACGCCACCGCGATATAATCGGGAATTCCCTTAAATACTTTTTTAGTAAACCACGCGCCCGCAAACGCCACCGTCATTAGCTTCGCAGCCATAACGATACTGCTTGCATACGCTACGCGCCCTTCCCCTAACACGAGGAATAAAACGCTAAACGGACTTAAAAAGAAATACAAAAACGTACCCGTAACGTCCGCACCGCCAACAATGGCGTAGGAATACGTCAAGGTAGATTTTCCGTTAAACACGTCGAAAAGATGCTCGATAAACGGACAAATTTGTGCAGATAAATCGTAGCTTGCCGCCGTATATTTATCTCCAAACGGATATACGTCGTACACGTACAGCGCCGCCAAATATAAAACCAGCACCAAAATGGGCGCAAAAATCATAGCGTAATTTCTATCCCAAAAATTAGCCGTCTTCTTTTTGCTTACAGCGGTTTTTTCTTCTATTGTCTTCTCGCCCTCTTCGGGCAAAGTCATCATTTCGTTTTCCATAATTTCATTGTAACACTTTTTTAATGCAAGCGCAAGCGTTTGTCCTATAAATATGCATTTTTTTCATTATAAATGAAAAAGGCGAAGCTTTTACACTCCGCCTTTGTCTATTTTAACGCTTATTTTTTGAATACGTAATATTCGTAATAGGATTCGCCCAACTCTTCACCGCCGTAAAAGTCTATGGTTAAAATGACGGTATCGCCTTCATATTGGAAATTGATATACGCCGTACCATGTCCGTCGGCAACCACCGCATAGCCGTTTTCATCCCAAACCGCAGGGAAGCTACCCCAAGGCGCCGTCAAGGTTGCCGTACCGTCTTCGTTGACAACCAACGACATATGGTCGGCTTCAACCACTCTATCTGCGGGATAGTTGTCAGGATCGGAAGTTCTGCTGCTACCCGTACTGGGACTGTAATATACAAAGCTGTATTCGCCATAACGAGCGTCCAATTGCGCCTTGCATTCTTCGCAAAGGTATACTTCGTTGTTATAGAAATCGGTGGTAAGCTCGCCGCATTCGTTGCACATCGTCATTGCGCCCGTAGGAGCAACCACTTCGTCTACAAATTCCACTGCCATATCTATACCGAATACGTATTCCATAATTTCGGTACCCATATTGATTTCCACCGCGAAATCAAACGCGATGCTTGCGCCTGCAATTTTGCCGCGCGCAGCCGTCACTTCGGTCACGATAGAATATTCGGTAACTTCGATCACAGAACAAACAAGCGCAATTTCCGCAACGCCTGCATCTGCGCCAAATACGTCGGCAAGCGTCACTTCGCCCAACGCCGCGCTAGCCCCCCTAATTAAAATTTCCACCGTTTGGAATTGATCGTCGGAAATTTCGCAAAGCACTTGGTCCATCGTCCAATTGCCATATCTTACTTCCGCCGCCGCAATATCATATTCCTTTGCCGTCAAAGCCGCTTCTTCGCCCAACGCTTCAACAAGCGTCGCATAGAAATCTTCATCGGCGAACAATGCATCCTTAAATTCGGGCAAGGTATCAAATTCGGTGTTGCTTACAACCAAATCCTGCACGGCCGCATACACTTCGGAGACGGTGTACGCGCCAAGGTTCAAACCGATTGCTTCATCAATAAGCATTTGATAAGAATATCCGTCAACCGCCAAAACAGCATCCAAAACGTCCACCAAGGGCGTTTGGTCGGTAACCGTAGACATATAATCCAAGAACTCGTTGATTTCGTCCGCATAATCCATCGTAATGGTTGCGTTGGCCGCCGACGTTTCTTTAACAGCCTTTACAACTTCAGAAGCCGTCAACATCATATCCGTCCACATTGCCGCATCCACACCCATCATGTACGCCACGCTGGAAGGCGATTTCACCCAAATGCCGCTGTCGGGTTCTTGCACGTAAACAAAATCGTCCACGTAATAGACTTCCTGCAACACGCCCATTACCGTAGCCGTTTCTTCGTCCACTGCAACGTCGGAATCGATATTCACCTTCATATCTACGCCCTTATCCGTTGCCGCAACCTGTGCGGACACCGCAAATTCGTACGTTTCCGTCGTTTTAGGCGTTTCCTCTTCTTTTTCGCTGTTTTCGTCAGACGTTACTTCTTCCGATTGCGACGTTTCACCGCCCGCCGAAGAACTATCGCCGCCTCCAAACAACGCGTCGCACGCCGTCAACGTCGAAAACATAAAACTAAGACTAAGTAAAAGCGAAAGCTTTTTCCAAATTTTCATACTACCCTTCTCCTTTTTTTCATTCTCCTCGTGTTGCGAGAAAAAATGTATTTATACATTTATTGTAACACTCCTCGCCTCGTTTGTCAACCCCTTATACAAAATTTAAGTAAAAATTAACGGAACGGGCCGTTTTAAAGCTCGTTCCGTATAAGATATTCTACATAAAACAAAAAATGTGTAGAGTTTATTTGGTTTTAATGTATTCGTCAATGGCTTTCGCCGCAACTTTACCTGCGCCCATTGCCTTGATAACGGTTGCCGCGCCCGTAGCCGCGTCACCGCCGCAATATACACCCTCAATAGAGGTTTTACCCACTTCGTCTACCGCAATTTCACCGCGACGGAGCGTTTCCAAACCAGGCGTCGTTGCTTTCAACAAGGGGTTGGGCGACGTGCCGAGGGACATAATAACGCAATCGGCAGGGATAATAAATTCGCTACCTTCTACCGCTTTGGGGGAACGTCTGCCGCTTTCGTCGGGTTCGCCAAGTTCCATACGGATACATTCGATACCGTTTACCCAGCCATACATAGGCGAACGAGGATCGGTAACGTCGGTTGCCAAAATTCTCGTGGGGTTGGTCAACAAATCGAAAATGATACCTTCTTCTTTTGCGTGTTCAATTTCTTCACGACGAGCGGGCAATTCTTCTTCCCCTCTTCTGTAAATGATATGCACTTCCGCACCCAAACGCTTCGCCGTACGCGCCGCGTCCATAGCTACGTTACCGCCGCCTACAACCGCCACGCATTTACCATGTTGAATGGGGGTATGGGAATCGGGACGATATGCTTTCATAAGATTGGAACGGGTTAAAAATTCGTTTGCCGAATATACGCCCTTCAAGCTTTCGCCGGGAATGTTCATAAATTTAGGAAGCCCTGCGCCCGAACCGATAAACACAGCGTCAAAGCCGTATTCTTCTTTCAATTCTTCAATGGTGATAACACGGCCGATAACCATGTTCGTTTCCACTTTAACGCCAAGCGCTTTCAAGTTGTCCACTTCTTTTTGTACAATTGCCTTGGGCAAACGGAATTCAGGGATACCGTAAACGAGTACGCCGCCAGCTACGTGAAGCGCCTCAAATACCGTCACTTCGTAGCCCATTTTCGCCAAGTCGCCAGCGCAGGTAAGACCTGCAGGACCAGAGCCTACAACCGCAACTTTATGCCCATTGGAGGGGGCAGGTACGGGTTGAACGGTACAATGTTCGTTGTGCCAATCGGCTACGAAACGTTCCAAACGACCGATACCAACCGCTTCACAGCCAGCCTTGATACCACGGGTACATTTGCCTTCGCATTGGGTTTCTTGAGGACAAACTCTGCCGCAAACTGCAGGCAAAGCCGAATCTTCCGCAATAATTTGGTACGCGCCCTCAAAATCCCCTTCCGCTACCTTTGCGATAAATTCGGGAATTTTAATATTAACGGGACAAGCCGCTACGCAAGGACGGTTTTTACAACCGATACAGCGCTTTGCTTCGTCGATAGCCATTTCGGCAGTGTATCCAAGCGCAACTTCGTTGAAGTTGGAATTTCTCACCTCTGCATCCTGCGTGGGCATAGGGTTCTTCAAAGGAGCCATATTGAATTTGGGAGCCATATTATTCTACCTCCTTTTTGAAGAGATTGCACGCGTCTTCTCTTTCGTGCAATTCGAAATCGGAATACATTCTCGAACGGCTCATCGCTTCGTCGAAATCAATTTCGTGTCCGTCAAATTCGGGACCGTCTACGCAAGCGAACATCATTTTGCCGCCTACCGTCAAACGACAGCCGCCGCACATGCCCGTACCGTCAATCATGATAGGGTTCATGCTGGCAATAGTTTTTACGCCGAATTCCTTGGTCGTCGCGCACACAAATTTCATCATGATAAGCGGCCCAATGGTAATAACTTCGTCAAACTGTTCGCCTTGTTCCAAAAGCTCTTTCAAAGGCACGCAAACGTTACCTTGACGTCCATAGGAACCGTCGTCCGTCATCATGTGGAAAGACGTGGAGCATGCCTTAAATTCGTCTTCCAAAATAACGAGATCCTTGTTTCTAAACCCGATAATGGACGTTACTTCCGCGCCCTGTTCGTGCAACGCTTTTGCAACGGGAAGTGCGATAGCGCAACCAACGCCGCCGCCCACAACGCACACTTTTTTCAAGCCTTCGGTATGCGTAGGCTTGCCCAAAGGGCCAACGAAATCGGGAATGCAATCCCCTTCGTTTTTATGATTAAGTCTTTCCGTACCTGCGCCTACGATTTGGAAAATAATAGTAACCGTACCCTTTTCTCTATCATAGCCTGCAATAGTCAAGGGAATACGTTCCCCGTCCTCGTCCACACGCAAAATGATAAACTGCCCAGGGAGCGCTTTTTTCGCAACGAAGGGCGCGAGAATTTCCATTTGCGTAACCGTAGGATTTAACGATTTCTTACCGACGATTTTGTACATCTTGATATTCTCCTTACATTTATAATCACACCTTTTATTATACCGCAATTTTTGTCAATTGTCAAACGGTTGCGAGAAAGTATTTTTATTCCCTTGTCTTTTCCTATATATTTTTTCATATAATTTTCATTTTTCGTTCATTTTTGTTTGCAATTCCCGAAATGAAGTAGTATAATGTTTGTCGGTTTAACAAAGTTAAACAAAATTTATTTTTTGCGGAGGCATATATCCTTATGGAAACGGCAACAGTTTTATTAAGTTTATCCATTGCTTTATTGGGCGGCATGTTGTTGTCCCGTCTCGCCAAGCTTGCGCAGCTCCCCGCGGTTACGGCTTACCTCGTTGCAGGTATCCTCGTGGGCCCCTACGTCTTGGGAAAACTCGGCGTGAACGGTTTAGGTTTCACGTCCATTGACAACGTAGAAGACTTTTCTATTCTTTGCGACGTCGCTTTAGGCTTCATCGCTTTCTCTATCGGTAACGAATTCCGTCTTTCTCAATTGAAACAAATTGGTAAACAGGCGACCATCATCGGTATTTTCCAAGCCGTAATCACTACCCTTTTGGTGGACGCGGCTTTGATTGTATTCCACTTGATTAGACCCGACGTATTGCCTTTGGAAGCGGCAATTATCCTCGGCGCCATTGCTTCGGCTACCGCACCTGCGGCTACCCTTATGGTTGTTAAACAATATAAGGCGAAAGGTCCCGTAACCGATACCTTGCTCCCTGTTGTTGCTTTGGATGACGCCGTTGGCTTAATTTTGTTTGCGGTATCCTTCGGTATTGCGAAAGCGCTTGGCGCAGGACAAGTTGACCTTGTTTCTATCATTGTCAACCCCTTGTTGGAAATTGTACTTTCCCTCAGCCTCGGCGCGGCAATGGGCTTCTTGTTCTCTTTCTGCGAACGTTTCTTCCATTCCCGTTCCAAACGACTTTCCGTTTCCATCGGTTTCCTTATGATGACCATCGGGTTATCCTTCCTTAAATTCCATATCGGCGCGGTAGAAATTGGTTTTTCGGCCTTGTTGACCTGCATGATGCTGGGTACAATTTTTTGTAATATTTGTGATTTTTCCGAAGAACTTATGGACAGAGTGGACCGTTGGGCGGCCCCCTTGTTTGCAATCTTCTTCGTATTAAGCGGCGCGGAATTGGATCTTTCCGTATTCAGCCAAGGAATGATTGTTTTGGTTGGCGTTATTTATATCATCAGCCGTTCGGCAGGCAAATACGGCGGCGCATTGTTTAGCTCGAAGCTTTCGAAAGCGGACGATAATATCGTTAAATATCTCGGCATCACCTTGTTGCCTCAGGCAGGCGTTGCGCTTGGTATGGCCAACATCGTACAGAAAAACATTGCTTTATTGGGCACAAACGGCGCAATCATCGCCGACATTGTACTTAACATCACCTTGTTTGCCGTATTGATTTACGAATTGGTTGGTCCTCTTCTCACCAAAACTGCCTTGATGAAAGCAGGCGAAATTGATCCCGAAGGCAAGACGAGCGCTCGTCACGAACACGCAAAGAAAAAGGCGTTGGAAGCGCAACAAGCACAACAATAATTGCATAAATACAACAAAACTCCCTCTCTCGGTTTTCCGACAAGAGGGAGTTTTTTATAATAAAATCAGGGAGAAGCCGTGCAGCTTCTCCTACTATCTTTTACTTTCTTTTCTTTTTCTTAAACAATTTCATTCCGCTAACGCTGCCGCCGTCGATAAGCACGTCCACGCCCGTCAAATAGCCGTTGCGTTCATCGGCAATCGTCGCCAATGCAAAACCCAGTTCTTTGGGCTTGCCCATGCGGTTTTCCGCCGTATAAGGAATTAACATGCCGCCGTTTTCCGCTTCCAAATTCCCCATATCCGTAGCAATTAAGCCGGGGCTAACCGACACCACGCGAATGCCTTTTTTGCCGTATTCGAACGCGCATTTTTTTGCATACCAAACCACGAAATTTTTAGACAGCGAATACGCAAGCCCTGCGTGTTGATAAGGGTCTTTTTTCGCCAGCGCACTGCGCTTGAGCATTTTATGCATAAACAATCCTTCATTGGTATCCGCAAGCTTATACGCACGCTTCGGAAGAATAATCGAGGGCAATATATACGCCGAGTTGGAAGCAACGTCCACGATAACGCTCCCCTCTTTCATTACAGCAGAAAATTCTTGATTGACGTACACCGTACCAAGCGCGTTGACAAGCAAAATTTTGTCAGGCGTCGACATCGCAGGCGAAAGCCCTGCGGAATTGATTACGTTTTTAATGTTACCATAGGTAAGCGCAAACGTAACAAGCTCTCTAACGCTGGAACGCTTGGACGTATCGCAAGCTTTTGCGAACGCCGTATACCCAAGCGCGCGCAATTCTTCTACGCCCTTTGCAAGCTTTTCTTCCGTTCGTCCCGAAATGATAATAATTCTATCCTTGGGCATACATTTTGCCGCTTCTAAACCAATGCCGCTGCCGCCGCCCGTAATTACGCATACGTTTGCCATTCTTTTCCCTTCCTTTGTGTTTTATTTTACTTCGCAAATCATGTAAATATGCGGAATGCCGTCCTCGAGATATTCTTTGGAAACCTGCCGAAACCCTACGCTTTCGTAAAAGGGTTTTGCGTACGTTTGCGCCCCCACCTTTACCTTGTCCGCATGGAATTTTTCCTTCGCCACCGCAAGCCCTGCTTTCATTAGCATACTGCCCAAGCCACAACGGCGTTTTAAAGAAATTACTCTGCCGACGGACACTTCGTCCAAGCGTTTGCCTTTATCCACTACGCGAAGATAGGCAACCATTTTGCCCTCGTCTTTCACGTAGACGTGATAGGCGTCCTGGTCCACGTCGTCAAGGTCTTGATAGGCGCAATTTTGCTCCACAACGAATACCGCCGCGCGAATTTTTACAATTTCGTACAGCTCTTCCAACGTTAAGTCGTTAAATTTTTTAATTACCGTTTGCATATTGTGCCCTGCCTACCAAACGTTTTTTGCATACCGTTTACCAAATAAGTATAACACTTTTTTAAAAAAATGTCAATGGAATTTTCTCTTTTCCCTAGCAAAAAAGACTTTGCGCCGTTGTCTTTATGCGCCCAGCCTTTTTTTCATTTTAATTAAATTCTTTTATCCTGTTTGTTAGATTTTAGGCAAACGAGCAACGCTCTTTGCAATTTCTTCGTCCGAAGGACGATAATCTTTCATTTTGCCGTCGTGGAATTTTTCATAGGACATCATATCGAAATAGCCCGTACCCGTCAAGCCGAATACAATGGTCTTTTTCTCGCCCGTTTCTTTGCATTTCAACGCTTCGTCGATAGCCACTTTGATTGCGTGCGAGCTTTCAGGCGCAGGCAAAATGCCTTCCACTCTTGCAAACTCTTCCGCTGCCGCAAACACTTCCGTTTGGCGCACGCTTCTCGCTTCCATTAAGCCTTGGTCGTACAGCTCGGACAACGTTGAGCTCATGCCGTGATAACGAAGTCCGCCTGCGTGCGTTGCCGCTGGCATAAACGTACTGCCAAGCGTGTACATTTTGGACAACGGACAAATAGCCCCCGTATCACAATAATCATACGCGTACGTGCCGCGCGTTAAGCTGGGACAGGATTCGGGTTCCACTGCGATAATTTTATAATCGGCTTCGCCGCGTAATTTTTCACCCACGAAAGGCGCAATTAAGCCGCCGAGATTAGAGCCGCCGCCTGCGCAACCGATAACGATATCCGCTTTTACGCCATATTTATCAAGCGCCGCTTTGGTTTCCAAACCGATAACCGATTGGTGAAGCATTACTTGGTTTAAAACACTACCCAAAACGTAGCGATAGCCCGTCGTAGAGGTTGCTTTTTCCACCGCTTCGGAGATAGCGCAGCCAAGGCTGCCGGGCGTATCGGGATATTCGGACAAAATCTTTCTGCCCACTTCCGTTTCCATGGACGGCGACGGAGTTACCGACGCGCCGTAAGTACGCATAACTTCTCTTCTAAACGGTTTTTGCTCATACGAGCATTTAACCATATACACCTTGCAATCCAAGCCAAAATAGGAACACGCCATCGAAAGGGCCGTCCCCCATTGTCCTGCGCCCGTTTCGGTGGTTACCCCCGTCAAGCCCTGCTGTTTTGCATAGTACGCTTGCGGTACAGCCGAGTTAAGCTTGTGACTGCCGCTGGTGTTGTTGCCTTCAAATTTATAATAGATATGCGCAGGCGTTTGCAATTTTTCTTCCAAGCAATACGCGCGAATCAACGGCGCAGGTCTATACATTTTATAAAAGGAACGAATTTCCTCGGGAATTTCAAAATATGCCGTCGTATCGTCCAATTCCTGCTTGGCAAGCTCACGGCAGAACACTTCGGATAAACCGTCCACCGTGATAGGCTGCATTGTCTTTGCATCCAGCAAAGGCGCAGGCTTCTTTTTCATATCCGCGCGAAGATTGTACCATGCTTTAGGCAATTCGTCCTCGCTTAAATAAATTTTATACGGAATTTTCTCGTTCATCTCGTACCTGCCCCCTTCTTATAACAATACAATGCCGTTTTCTTGGCATACTTTTTTCGTTTCTTCGTCCCACAGCGACACCTGCACTTCCCCGATATGCGCCTTGCCAAGCAAGAGCATCGAAAGGCGGGATTGTCCGATACCGCCACCCATCGTCAAAGGCAATTTCCCCTCTAACAACGCCTTATGGAAAGGCATGCCGCGTCTTTCGTTTGCGTCCGCTTTCGTCAGCTGTTCGTCTAGTGATTTTTCGTCCACGCGAATCCCCATCGACGAAATTTCCAACGCCGCATTCAACGGCTCGTTCCAAAAAAGGATATCCCCGTTCATTGTCCAATCATCATAGTCGGGCGCGCGCGAATCGTGCGGTGCACCCGAACGCAATTTATCGCCGATTTGCATAATGAACACCGTTTTGTGTTCCTTTACAATTAAGTTTTCTCTTTCTTTAGAAGTTTTCCCAGGATAGAGGTCTTCCAATTCCTGCGAGGTGACAAACAACACTTCTCTATTGAGTTCCACTCTCAACTGCGGATAACGGCATTTTAAGACGTCTAAAGTATCGCAAATAGCGCCGACAATGGCCTTTACCACCGTTTTTAAATACGCAACCGTACGCGTTTCTCTCGTGATAATCTTTTCCCAATCCCATTGGTCGGTATAAATGGAATGAATGTTGTCCATTTCCTCGTCACGGCGAATAGCATTCATGTCGGTATACAAGCCCTCGCCAGCCGAAAAACCGTACGCGTCCAATGCCATACGCTTCCATTTCGCCAAGGAATGTACTACCACGGCGTCCGTGCCCGTTTCCTTAATTTCAAAGCGTACGGGGCGTTCAATACCGTTCAAATCGTCGTTTAAACCCGTCGTGGGATCGACAAATAAAGGCGCGGAAACTCGCTTTAAATTTAGCGCAAGGCAAAGCTTTTCCTCAAACGTGCGTTTCAAAATACCAATCGCCGTTTGCGTATCGTATAAATTTAACGTGCTTTTATAATTTTTGGGTACAAATATCTTACTCATAACCCCTCCTGCCGCCGCGCTTTCCCCCGCGTGTTTTTCACTTCAACTTTTTCGATTGCTTTATTTGTTTCAATCGACTTAATAAATTTATATGATTATACTGTAAATATGTAATTTTGTCAAGGATTTGAACGGGAAAAACGCATTTTTCAAAGAAATATTTACATAGAATTAAAAAACGAGAAGCCGCGAAAAAAGCTTCGCCGCTTCCCTTGCTTTTTATTTGTTATTTTTCTCGGCTAGCCGACAATTAAGCATTGCTTAATACAAATCGGAACGTTTAGAAAGCTTAATATCCTTTCCGTCGAAAGTGAGCGTCTTAAACTCGTATTTCTTAAAGGAAACTTCCTTTTCCACCCCTTTAATTTGTACCGTACAGGTTGCAGGCGCCTTGCTGTTGTTGAACAATCTTACGATATATCCGCCGTATTTTCTATCCTTCATAGCAGCCAAAACTACGTTCGTATTGTCTACCGTAACAATATCCTTTACGATATTGCCGTCGCCGTGAGGATACATATTGACGGAATAAGGCGTATAGTTAAATTCCTGCGCAAGCTTTTCGCATTCCGTCACTTTATTTACGGACATACGGAACGTAAAGGTATGCGCGCCTTGTTCGATATACGGGATAAATCTCGTATCGTCTACAAGGGGATGCGTGCCGATAGGGTGTGCGCAATACGCCGAACCGTTGAGCAACGTCAAATACATATTTTGGTTGTTCATGCTGTTGCCGTATTGACAATTGGTGTATACCGCCAAGCAGTTTTCACCGTCCGCAACCCCGAAGAATCTCTGTCCGACGTTTTCACCGCCGTCTTTCTTATAATATTCGGTACCATATGCAACGCCTGCGAAATATTTACCGCCGACAAAGGTAGGCACTTTGAGCTTCAAGCCCTTTTGTTGTTCATTCCAAAGTACGTTTACGGTAACGTCTACGTTGGGCGAATCCTTGTACACTTTGTAGGACAAGCGCACGTAGGAAGAACCCTTGACGAAGATGCTTTCCACTTCGGTCAACACGTCGCCCTTTTCAATGATACGTACCGCCTGCAAGCCCTTGAATACCCCTTTACCTTCGGTATCAAGCTTGAATGCTTGCAAATTGGAACCGAGCTTATACATATCCCAGCCCCAAGGATCGGCGTTATCGTCGTACATCATAGGCGCAAACGCACCGCCCGACAAATATTCCTTACCGTTGACAACCATGCTTTCCAAAAGCCCCGTTTTACGGCTAATACGCACGCTCTTTACTGCGTCCGTAAGCACGATATCTTCGTTGGAATCGTCCACGAATTTCGGCGTTCTGGGCACAACTTCATAATACATATCCACTCTGGATACGCCAAGAGGATTCAACTTACATTTGTACGCCACGCGCTTTCTTCTATCATAATTGATATTGGAAAGTTCTTTGATTACCTGCGAGGGAATTTCTACGCCGTCTTGATATACGTGTACAGCGTACTGGATATCCTGCGAAACGTCAAGCGCTTTGGGAATAAGAATTTCCGTTTCCGCAACCGTTTCGTATGCGTAGGGTTGATAATTGAACAATACGAAAGGATTTTCGCCCTCTTTCGCATCCCCGTATGCCTTTGCAAGGGAATGGAAAGCTTTTAAAAATTCTTGACGGACAAGTTCAATAGCGCATTCGGCTTTTCTTACGGTGCTTTGCATACCGTCCACTGCGCAAGTGCCGCTAAGTACGTCGTGGAAGCCCATTGCGCAAAGAATACGCTCTGCATCGTGGAAAGCTTCGCGGTTAGGCTTGTACGTGCCGGCAAGGCTTGCCGCCGCGCAGGCTTTTTCCGCCGTAAACAAAGCGTTTTCCAATTCGATTTGCTTTTTCTTCAAAATGCTGATAGAGCTGTAACTCTTGATAAAGCAAGGCAAAGGCGTAGATACTTTTTTGGTGGGTTGCACTTCGGCAAAATATGCTTCAGGGGTGCTGTGTACCACTTCGTATTCCCCTTTCTTTTCGTCCATCAAAACGAGAATATCCGAAAGGTCCTTTCTGGAAGCGCCGCCGCCGTGGTTACCAACGCCCCAAAGCGCAAGCCCGACTTCTTGATCGTCAAATACTTTCGCTTTGCGCAAAATGGAATCCTTTGCTTCGCCAAGACCAGAGCAATACAAGCTTTCATCGTTGACGCGAAGCGCTTTCACTTTGCTTCCGTCGTAACCTTCCCAATAGAAAGGCTCGTTGGGCAAATCCATCATGTTGGGCATCGGACGACAGAACAAATAGCTGTCGTAACCGCATTTTTTCAAGATTTGGGGCAAGCCTCTGGTGTGACCGAATGCGTCGAAGTTAATTGCAACGTTGGGCGTTGCGCCAAACTTTTCACCAAAGAATTCTCTACCCGTCGTAATTTGACGGATAAAGGTTTCCCCCGAGGGCAGCATACAGTCGGGCTGGAGATACCAACCGCCCATAATATGCCATTTTCCATCAGCGACCAAAACCTTGATTTTCTCGAAAAGTTCGGGCGCGTATTTTTCTATGTATTCGTACAACAACACTTCGTTGTGACAAAAAATATAATCGTATTCACTGGAAAGCTGTACAGCCGAATAATAGGTAGCCAAAGCTTCCGCCGCGCCCTCGTGCCAATCCCACATCCAAACGGGATCGAGATGGGCGTTACAAACCAAATGCAACTTTTTCATAATCCACCTTTTGTAACAAATATTTACAAACTATCGTATACTATCTCTACTATAAACATATAGTTTACATATTATTATATTCTATTTTTCCTCATTTGTCAATATCTGTGACGAAAATTTCTAGCCTTTAACGACAAAAAAAGCATATTTTTTAAAACCTTTCCCCAAAACGCCCTTACCGTCTTTCCCTCTAAACGTTAAAACGGTTTTCA
>JAZOVQ010000042.1:0-20494 GCA_045658805.1 Candidatus Scatosoma sp. | reverse complement strand
CGTTTTCTTCTCGATTAAACGTATTTTTCACCTTATTTTCATTGTAATATTTAAAAAAATTTGCTATAATATAAAATGCCGAAATAAAATTTCGGCGTGTAGAAGCAAAAGGCACGGCAAACGGAAAGGAAATTATGGAAGCGGTTAAATTTGAAAACGTACATTTTTCATACGAAACGGGCGAGGGAGAAGCGAGCGCAAACGAAGTGTTTTCGCTTCAGCCTTCTTTTGCCTTGGACGGAATTGATTTAACGGTGGAAGAAGGGGAGTTTGTCGCTGTGCTGGGGCATAACGGTAGCGGTAAATCGACGCTTGCCCGTTTGACCAACGGCTTGCTTTCGCCCGATAAGGGTAAAATCACCGTGCTTGGATTAGACGCAGGCGAGGAGAAAAATTTATTTGATATCCGTAAACAAGTGGGTATCGTATTCCAAAATCCCGACAATCAAATGGTGGCTTCTATCGTAGAGGACGACATTGCGTTCGGTCCTGAAAACGTTGGTATGCCGCGCGAGGAAATTGGCAAACGCATTGATTTCGCTCTGAAAGCTGTAGGCATGCAGGAATTTAGAACGGCTACGCCGTCCAGGCTGTCGGGGGGGCAAAAACAACGTATTGCCATTGCAGGCGTTTTAGCGTTGAAGCCCAAAGTGATGATTTTGGACGAGGCGACGGCGATGCTTGACCCTCGCGGACGAAAAGAAGTTATGGACGTTGTCCTGCGCTTGAATAAAGAAGAAAATATTACCGTAATTTTAATTACGCATTTCCCTGAAGAAGCGGTGCTTGCGGATAGAGCAATCGTTATGCATGGCGGTAAAATCGTCTTGCAAGGGAAACCCGAAGAAGTCCTCTCCAAAGGGGAAGAATTGCGTAGCTATTCTTTGACTTCGCCTAAATCTATTCAAGTTTGCCGCAGTTTGACGGACGGCGGCTTGGCAGTTGCGGAAAGTATGAATGCGGAGAAGGTGGCGGATAATATCGCCGCGGCGATAAAAAACGGGGTAATTTCGCTTACGGAAACGCAAACGGGGCAGGCAGGTACGAGTTTAACGCAAAAGCGTCCTATTACCGATGAGGAAAACGGACGGGTGCTTTGCGAAAATTTATCCTACGTTTACAATGAAAAATCGCCTTTTGCAACGTACGCTTTGCACGGCGTAGATTTGGAAATTAAGACGGGGGAATTTTTCGGTATTATCGGTCATACGGGTAGCGGAAAA
Organism: Candidatus Scatosoma sp.; assembly: GCA_045658805.1. Classification (GTDB taxonomy): domain Bacteria; phylum Bacillota; class Clostridia; order Christensenellales; family Borkfalkiaceae; genus Scatosoma. The sequence goes on along the minus strand of JAZOVQ010000042.1, from coordinate 19,271 downwards.
TCCACGTTTGTACAGCATATCAATGCTTTATTGAAAACCAATTTTAAGAAAAAGAAGCTTAAAAAAGGGCAGGCGGAGCCACCCAAGACAATTTTGCGTGTCGCAGGGTACGATTTGACGGATAAAACAACGGATTTCCGCGCTTTGCGAAGCAAAGTGGGTATGGTTTTCCAATATCCCGAATATCAGGTTTTTGCAGAAACGGTGTTCGATGACGTCGCATTCGGTTTAAAAAATTTCCGTCCTGACGTAACGCAAGCGGAAACAGCGCGCGCGGTACGCGACGCTTTGACGACGGTAGGGCTTTCGTATAACGAAATTGCAAAACGTTCTCCCTTCGAATTGTCGGGCGGTCAAAAACGCCGCGTGGCAATTGCAGGCGTTATTGTAACGAAACCTGAAATTTTGGTTTTGGACGAGCCTGCGGCAGGGCTTGATCCGCTTGGTAAAGAAGAAATTATGTCGCTTTTGCACAAAATCCACGAGGATTGGTGTAAGACGGTGATTATCGTATCGCACGATATGGACGAAATTGCGGAAAACTGCACGCGCGCCGCTATTTTCTCGGAAGGAAAAGTGGTAAAAGTTGCGCAACCGAAAGCCTTATTTGCCGACGTTTCGCTTTTAGAGAACATTGGTTTAGACGTTCCGTTTACGGCGAAATTGGTAAAAGCGTTAGAAGAGAAAAATTTGTCCATTGATTGTGATTATACGTTGGCGGATTTTATTGATAAAACCTTACAGTTTGCAAAAAGCAACGGGGCAGGTACGCGTTTAACGGAAGGAGGGCGGACGAATGAGTGAAGTTTCCTTCGGTCAATATTACCCTGCTAAATCCTTTGTGCATAAATGCGATCCGAGAATGAAAATTTTGTTTTTGATTGGATATATCGTAGCGGTATTCCTTTGCAAAAACTTTTACGCCTTGGGCGCGTGCGCCGCATTGTTTGTCATAATTGCCGTAGTTTCAAAAGTGCCTGTACGAAGCTTGCTTCGTTCGGTACGCGCGGTCTTGTTTTTGCTTTTGTTTATGACGGTATTAAACCTGTTTTTCTATGAGGGCGAAACGCTGTGGTGGAGCTGGGGCTTTATCAAAATTACAAAAGAAGCGGTGTATTATACGCTGTTTTTGGCAAGCCGACTTTTCTTGTTGGTGCTTTCTTCGTCCTTGCTGACGTTGACCACCACGCCCGTATCTTTGGCGGACGGTATTGAAAGTCTTTTAAAGCCTTTAAAAATTATTCGTTTCCCCGTTCATGAATTGGCATTGATTATGTCTATCGCTTTGCGGTTTATCCCCATTTTAACGGACGAAACGGCGCGTATTATGAATGCGCAAAAGGCTCGAGGCGGAGATTTTGAAACGGGCGGTTTAATTAAAAAGGTGAAAGCGGTAATCCCCATTTTAATTCCGCTTTTAATCAGCGCGTTCCGCCGTGCGGACGAACTTGGCGACGCTATGGACGCGCGTTGCTATTCGGGTAGTAAAATAAGAACGAAATATAAAAAGTTGACCTATTCCTGGCGAGATTTCATTGCGTTTTTGCTTTGCGCCGCCTTGATTACGGGCGTAGTGCTGTTGCGGATATACACCGTTAACTTAATTTAAACTAAAACGAATAAAACGAACGAGGGGGTGCCTATGCGTTACGTATTGAAAATTGCATACGACGGAACGGATTTCGCTGGTTGGCAAAGGCAAAAAAACGCTCGTTCGGTGCAAGAAGTGTTAGAAAATGCAATTTTGGAAGCATTGGGGCAAACTTTGCGTGTTACGGCAAGCGGACGTACGGATGCAGGAGTGCACGCGGCAGGGCAAATTTGCCATTTTGATAGCGACAGCTTGACGGTGCCGCCTGAAAAAATGCCCGATTGTTTAAATAGATTTTTACCCTCGGACGTGCGAGTGATAGACGGATTTGGCGCAGACGAAAGTTTTGACAGCAATCGCAGTGCAAAGCGGAAAACTTATTGCTATTCCCTCTACGTTTCCAACAGAGAAATGCCTTTAAAGGAACGATATGCGACGCGTGTGGAAAACGCGCCTGCGTTAGCGGAGCTTCAAAAGGCGGCGAAGCTTATGGAAGGCGAACACAATTTTAAGGCGTTTTGCGCCTCGGGCTCGTCCGTTAAAACCACTGTTCGTACGGTATACGAAGTGCGCGTAGAAGAAGGCTTTAGCTTTGGTTGCAGAGATATCAAAATTTACGTTACGGGCAATGGCTTTTTGTACAATATGGTGCGTACGATGACGGGGGAATTGCTTGATTTGGCAAGCGGCCGCAGGACGGAAGAAAGCTTGATAAAAGCCTACGAAACGGGAGATCGTAGCTTGCTTGGCAAGACGATGGCGGCAAAAGGATTGACAATGATTTCCGTAGAATACGGACAAAAATAAATTTCAAACGGTAATAGGAGTTAGAATGGAAGTTAATTTCTTTTATTCAATTGTTGGTTCGTTTATAGAACCTTTCGCTGACAAATACGATTGGTCGTATAAGACCTTTCTTATCGTATTGTGTTCAGTTACTTTAGCGGTGTGGATGAGCTTTTTGGTTTTGCAAGGCTTTGGCTTGTATGCAATGGGCAAAAAGCGCGGAATGACGAAAAAGTGGATGGCGTTTACGCCCTTCCTTAACATTCTTTTCCTCGGGAAACTGGTAGGGGAATGCGACGTGTTTGGGCAAAAAATGAAGCGCGCGGGCATTTATACGATGATTGCGCAATTGCTCAACACTCTCCTTGCCGTAGCAAGCATTGCCTCGTTGTATTATTTGGTTATTATGCACGGTGAACCGCAATACACGGCAATGAATATGCCGTTTTGGTCGGGGTTGACGGGCTTTGCCAAGATTGCTGAGGAGTTTTATTTAATTAGCTATTATGTCTTAATGATTATCGAATTGGTGACGATTATTTTGATGGCAATCTTGTTGATGGGCTTGTATAAACAATATTCGCCTAGAAATTATAGATTGCTTGGAATGTTGGGGATTTTTATTCCCGCATCGAGATTTATCGTTATTTTCGTACTTCGCAACAAACAGCCCATTGATTTTGAAGCGTACATGAAGGCAAGACGGGAAGCGTATATCCGCCAACAGCAGGAATATTACAACCGTTACGGCAATCAATACGGACCCAATAACCCTTACGGAAATCCTTACGGACGCTCCAACAATCCTTATGGAAACCCGTATGGCAATCCGTATGCAAATCAACAACAAAACCCTCAAAATACGCAAAAACCGCCCGAAGAACCTTTCTCGGAATTTGCATCCGAAGAAGATAGAAAAGAGACGACGTCGGGCTCGCCTTTCGAGGATATCGACGGGGATAGCGACGGCTTTTTTGATTAACGCAAACTAAACGCCCCCTTATAACAACGAGCGTTTGCGTGCAAAAAAATGGAAAAATTGAATAAAAAACGTAGACGGGAATAAGATTTATTTATATTTCCGTCTTTTTTTTATGAAAATTGCTTTCGAATGGTTTACAATAGTAAACGACTATGTTATAATAGATAAGTAATATAACCTCAAATTATAAATACATACGGCGCATTCGGTCGATAGGAGATAGGGATATGATGGAAGAAAACATAGCGGCAATAGCAACACCTGCAGGAAAAGGCGGGGTGGCAATTATCCGTGTCAGCGGTAAGGACGCGCTTGCCTTGGCGGCAAAAATGTTCCGTCCCGTCGGTAAGGTTAGCGTAATGGATTTTGAACCCTATCGTATGTATCCTGGCATGATTGACGCAGGCAATTTTACCGATTACGGTTTGTGTGTTTATTTCAAAGGTCCGGCAAGTTATACAGGCGAGGACGTTATCGAGTTTCAATGCCATGGCGGTGAAAGTGTCGCACGAGGAATTTTAAAACAAACGTTCCGTTTGGGCGCAAAATCGGCAGGCAAAGGGGAATTTACCAAACGTGCGTTTTTAAATGGTAAAATTTCGTTGGCATCCGCGGAGGGCGTTGCGGATATGATTAACGGGGAATCGGAAGCGGAAGTAAAAGCAGGCTTTTTCTTGTACAGTGAAAAGTTGACGGAAAAGGTACGTGCATTGCAGGCGGATTTAAAAAACTTGCTTGCAGGCATTGACGTTTCGGTGGATTATCCTGAAGAGGACGTTGAAGAACAGCACCTTGAAGAATTGGCAATTGCCTTGACGGGCTTGAAGGAGAAACTGTCGGCGTTGCTTAGCGGTTATGCGGCCGGCAAGAAAATTAAATCGGGGGTTACGGTTGCCATTTGTGGTAAGCCTAATACGGGAAAAAGCTCTCTTTTAAATCGTTTGCTTGGGTATGATAAAGCCATTGTTTCCTCTATCGCAGGTACGACGCGAGACGCTGTTGAGGGTGTTTTGGAGATAAAGGGTACCAAGTTTAATTTGTACGATACGGCAGGCGTGCGTGAAAGCGGCGACAAAATTGAAAACATTGGTATCGAGCGCGCGGAAGCAATTATTAAGGCGGCGGACGTTGCCGTATTTGTTGCCGATTATTCCAACGGAATGACGGAAGAGGACGGAAAGGTCCTTGATATGGTTTCGGGTAAACCGCTGATAAAGGTGTTCAATAAAATTGATTTGACCAGCGACGATACCGATTCGGATGCGGACGTATTGACGTCGGCAGTTACGGGCGCAGGTATCGAACGCTTAAAGGAATTGCTGTTTGAAAAGGGCTTTGGCGAAAGAGGCGAGGACGCGGCGTTCTTGGTGGAAGAACGACATTACGATGCGCTTTGCAGGGCAAAGGAAAGCTTGGAAAAAGCAATTTTTGCTTGCGAATTCCAGCCGTTGGATTTGGTCGGTATCGACGTAAAATGCGCATGGGACGCGCTCGGTGAAATTACGGGCGAAACGGCAACGGAAGCAATTATAGAAGAAATTTTCTCGATGTTCTGTGTTGGGAAATAAGATTTTGATAAGGGTTCTACGATAAAAAATAGTAGGTAGGCAAATATGGTAAATTTGGAATTATACAGAGTGTTTTACACGGTTGCTAGGTGCGGCAGCTTAACGAAGGCTGCGGAGGAATTGTACATTTCTCAACCCGCGGTTTCGCAATCGGTAAAGCAGCTTGAAAATCAGTTAGGGATTACGTTGTTTAATCGTACCCATAAAGGAATGGAGCTTTCCGCGCAGGGCGGACAGCTGATTTTTGCCGAAGTGGAACAAGCGCTTGCATTGTTGCATGGTGCGGAAGCACGTATCGCGCAAACAAAGGAATCGGCTACGGGGACAATCCGTATCGGCGCAAGCGATACCATTTTCGAATATTTCCTTGCGGACAAAATTGCGGAATTCCATGATCGTTTCCCTGCGGTAAAAATTGAATTGTTGGCGGATTTTACGCCTGAAACGATAGAAAAATTGAAGGCGGATCGTTGCGACGTTGCGTTTGTCAATTTGCCCATTAAGGAAGAGGCGGAGTTGTCCTTGCACGGCAATTGTATGCGTTTGAACGACGTGTTCATTGCGGGCGAGAGATATAAGGAATTGGCTGACGGTGTTATTTCGTTGGCGGCGTTGAAGAAATATCCGCTTATTTTAATGGATAAAAATACGGTGTCGCGCCGTTCCTTGGACGCGTTTTTTGACAACCATGGCGTTAGCCTGCCTGCGGCAATTGAAGTGGGCAGTTGGGATTTAATGAAACGCTTGGTGAAGAAAGGTATGGGTATCGGCGTAATTCCAAGAGAATACGCGCTTTCGGGTATTAAGGACGGCAGTTTGTACGAAGTTGAAACCGATCCCGTATTGCCTGCTCGTTCGGTAGGCATGCTGCTTCCGAAAAACAAACCCGTTTCCTATGCGTTGCATTCCTTTATTGAAGATTGCAAGCGTAACGGTTAAGACAAGCTAATTTGAGAATAGAAAAGGTAAGAAAATTTTAAGGAAAATATATGGCAAAACCTAATTCGCTTTTAAGAAATTTTTGTATCATTGCGCACATTGACCACGGCAAAAGCACCCTTGCAGATCGTTTGATCGAACGTACGGGGCAGGTTTCCAAGCGCGATATGGAAGAACAGCTGCTCGACAGCATGGATATCGAACGTGAAAGAGGGATTACAATTAAGTTGACCCCCGTTCGTATGTATTACACAGCAAAAAACGGCAAGGAATATGAGTTTAACCTCATTGATACTCCTGGTCACGTCGACTTTACCTACGAAGTAAGCCGTTCGCTTGCGGCTTGCGAAGGGGCAATTTTGGTCGTAGACGCGACGCAGGGCGTAGAAGCGCAAACGCTTGCCAACGTATACCTTGCGCTTGAAAACAATTTAGAGATTTTGCCCGTTATCAACAAAATCGACCTTCCCAGCGCGCGCGTTGAGGAAGTGAAACAAGAAATAGAGGACGTAATCGGTTTGGACGCGCAGGGCGTACCTTGCGTTTCGGCAAAAGAGGGTACCAACATTGAGGATTTGTTGGAAGCAATTACCGAATATTTCCCTGCTCCTGAAGGGGATACCGAAAAGCCTTTGAAAGCGCTTATTTTCGATAGCTATTACGACAATTACAAAGGGGTAATTTTGTTCGTTCGTATTGTGGACGGCTCGTTGAAGGTAGGGGATAGAATTAAGACCTTCCTTTCCAGTACGGTATACGACGTTACCGAAGTGGGCGCGTTTGCTCCTGGGCTTGTGCCTAAAGACGTATTGAAAGCAGGGGAAGTTGGTTATATTGCCGCTTCTATTAAATCCATTCAAGACGTGGCGGTTGGCGATACGGTAACCCTTGTCAACAATCCTGCGCCCGAGCCTTTGCCTGGCTATAAAAAGGTGCAACCCGTGGTATTCTGCGGTATTTATCCCTTGGACGGCAGTAAGTTCAACGACCTTAAAGAGGCTATTTTGAAATTGCAATTAAACGACGCGGCGCTTATTTTCGAGCCCGACAATTCGGTTGCGCTTGGTTTTGGTTTCCGTTGCGGTTTCCTTGGGCTTTTGCACATGGAGATTATTCAAGAACGTATTGAAAGAGAGTTCAATTTGGATATTATCACGACGGCGCCTTCGGTTAGCTATCTCGTGCATAAGACCAACGGTGAAGAATTTTTCGTAGACAACCCTTCGCATTTGCCCGATCCTTCGGATATCGAATACATGGAAGAACCCATTGTCAAAGCGGAAATTTTCACGCCGCCCGATTATATGGGGCCCATTATGGACCTTTGTAAGGAAAAACGCGGTGTATTTAAAAACATGACCTATTTGGACGAACGCCGCGTGAAGTTGGAATATACGTTGCCTTTGAACGAAATCGTTTACGATTTCTTCGACAGTTTGAAATCGAGAACGAAAGGCTACGCAAGCTTCGATTACGAAATTGCAGGCTATCAAAAATCCAAGCTTGTTCGTTTGGATATTCTCTTAAACGGTGAAATTTGCGACGCGCTTTCGATTATCGTGTTCGAGGATAGAGCGTACGAGCGAGGTAGAACGCTTTGCGAAAACTTGAAGGATGCCATTCCCCGTCAGCTTTTCGAAATTCCCGTGCAGGCGGCGGTGGGCGGAAAAATTATCGCTCGTGAAACGGTTAAGGCAGTGCGCAAAGACGTACTTGCAAAATGTTACGGCGGTGACATTACCCGTAAGAGAAAGCTGTTGGAAAAACAAAAAGAAGGTAAAAAACGTATGCGCCAAGTGGGCAGCGTAGAAGTGCCTTCCGAAGTGTTTATGGAAATTCTTAAAACCAATAAAGACTAAACGTTATAAGGTCGATACCACGACAAAGGATAGAATTATGGCAGGAATTTACATTCATATTCCTTTTTGCAGACACAAATGTTCCTATTGCGACTTTGTTTCTTTCCCCGATAAAATCGAGTATGCGGAAGCGTATATGGCATGCTTGTACAAGGAATTGAAAATGCGCGGTGAGGAATTGAAGAATTACGAATTTGACACCGTTTATTTTGGCGGCGGTACACCTTCGTACATTCCCCCCAAGCTTATTTTGGGCGCAATGAACCAAATTAGAAAATGTTTCCGTTTAAAGGAAAATGCGGAAGTGACGTTGGAATTAAACCCTGGCACCATTGGCGAGGCAAAGGTCAAAACCTATTTGGAAGCGGGCGTAAACCGTTTCTCCATTGGGTTACAAACGGCAATTGACGAACAGCTTGCAGACCTTGGGCGTATCCACAACGCAAGAGATTACGTTTTTGCGACCAAGCTTTTAGAGGGACAAAATTTTAGCACGGACGTTATGCTTGGTTTGAAAAATCAAACGAAAGAAGACGTGGCAAAAACCATCGAGTTGGCGGCGGCTTGCGGCTCAAAGCACATATCCATGTACGCGTTGACGGTGGAAGACGGTACGCCTATCTATACCGATTATTTAAACGGCGAATTGCCCGACAGCGACGAGGTTGCAGAGCTGTATGATTTCGGCTATAAACTTTTGAAAGAAAAAGGCTACGCTCGTTACGAAATTTCCAATTTCGCCATTCCTGGGTATGAAAGCAAGCATAATCTTAATTATTGGGAACGCGGCGAATATATCGGCGTAGGGGTTTCGGCAAGCTCTTTCATGCAGGGTAAGCGTTTTACCAATACGTTCGATTTGGACGAATATATCAAGTGTATCGTTTCGGGTTTCTATCCTGCTGTAACCAGCGAGGACGTAAACGAAGACGACGCGAAGTTCGAGTTTATTATGCTTGCACTCCGTACCGCAAACGGCGTTTCAATGAATGCGTATAAAGAAAAATTCGGTACGACCATGGCGGAAGATTTCCCGACGGCATTGAAGAAAACGGTGAAATATTTAGAGCTTAATGGGGATATGTTAAAGATTAAAGATGAATATCTCTACGTGCAAAATTCGGTGTTAATGCCGTTTATGGAAGAGGATAGAACAACGAAATGAGATTGCTTATTATTAGACACGGCGACCCCGATTATGAAAGGGATACGTTGACGGAAAAAGGGCATAGAGAAGCGAAATTGCTTGCGGATAGATACGGCAAAGAACGCATTGACTATTTTTATTCTTCGCCGCTTGGCAGGGCGAAAGATACCTGCATGTACGTTGCGAAAGCGCATGGCAAAGAGGACCAAGTCGTCGTAAAAGATTGGCTACAGGAATTTGGAACTCGTCACGTTTTGCCCACTGGAGAAGAAAGACATATCCATTGGGATTTGTTGCCTGAATTTTGGACGAAGATTGACGGTATGTACAATCGTCAAGGTTGGCTTGAAATTGATTTTTATAAAGAAGCGGGCATGGATAAACGTTACCTTGCGGTGACGGGCGGCTTGGACGAATTGTTAAAGGCGCACGGTTACGTCCGTGACGGAAACCTTTATCGTACGGAACAAGGCAATCACGATACGATTGCGCTGTTTTGCCACTTTGGGTTAGAAACGGTGTTGCTTTCCCATCTTTGCAATATTTCGCCTGCGGTACTTAGCCACAATTTTGCGGCGTTGACCTCGTCGGTTACCACGTTGTATACCGAAGAGAGAAGAAAGGGTGTTGTGCAATTCCGTTGCTGCGGTTTTGGGGATACGGGACATTTGTACGCAGGTGGAGAGGAACCTTCCTTTGCCTGTCGTTTTTGCGAATGTTTTGAAGACGATACTCGTCACGATTAAATGGGGGCATGTACGAGATGAACGAGAAAAAACACGTTAAAGTGGCGGCTGCCTTATTGTTTAATAACGGTAAAATTTTTGCAACGAAAAGAGGGGATTCTCCCTATTCTTACGTTGCGCATAAATACGAATTTCCAGGCGGAAAAATTGAAGCGGGTGAAAGCGGCGAGGCGGCGGTGAAACGCGAGCTTACCGAGGAATTGGATATGGACGTTAAGGTAGGCGGCTTGTATGCTTGTCACACCTTCGAATATCCCGATTTTATCATTACCCTTTCGGTGTACGAATGCGAAATGCTTTCTCAATTTGTTTTGAAAGAACACGAAAGTTATGCGTGGATAGCGCCTGCGGATTTGAAAGAGGACGAATGGGCGCCTGCTGATGCGGATATTATTGGCTCGATTAGACGAGTTTTTGGAGAATAATTATGGGCGTAAAACCTGAAAAATTAAATCAAAATATCATACTTATTGGTATGCCTGGCTGCGGCAAAACGACGGTAGGCGTTGATCTTGCGGAAAAAATCGGTTATGGTTATATCGACAGCGACAGCGTTATCGTAGCGAGAGAGGGAAAACGCCTTTCGCAAATTATTGAAGAGGTGGGCAGAGAGGCCTTTCTCGATATTGAAGCGAAGGTCAATTCCGAACTTTGCGCAACTCGTTGCGTTATTGCTACGGGCGGCAGCGTTATCTATCGTGATTACGCTATGGGAAAATTAAAAACAATGGGTACGGTTGTGTATTTGAAGCTTGCGTACGAAACCATTGAAAGACGTCTTGGCGATTTGAAAGCGAGAGGGGTTGCTTTAAAAGAGGGGTTCACTTTGCGTGATTTGTACGAGGAGCGTACGCCGCTTTATGAAAAATACGCGGACGTTATCGTGGAATTGGACGATAGACCTATCGTAGAATCCGTCAATAAAGTGGCTGAGGCATTGGGAAAATGAGTGTAAAGGAAAGCAAAATTGCCATTTACGGCGCGGGCGCCATGGGGACCATTTTGGGCGCGCTATTAACCAAAGGCGGTTTGTCCAACGTGCACCTCATTACGCGTAACGAAACGCACGTAAATGAATTGAATATGCACGGCGCAAAAATTGTTTGCACGGCGGACGAAACGGAATGGAATATTCCCGTTAAGGCGATAAAACCGAAGGATATGTCGGAAAAATACGACGTTATCTTTTTGATGACGAAACAACGCCACAATGCGGAGATATTACAGTTTTTAAAGCCGTATTTAAACGAGGACGCTATTGTGTGTACAACGCAAAACGGTTTGCCTGAAAAAAACATTGCCGAAATCCTTGGCAGCGAACGCACTTACGGGGCGGCAACTTCTTACGGCGCTACCTTTTTAGAGGGGGGCAGGGTTGCGTTGACGTCAAAAATTGAAGCGATGAGTATGGAAGTGGGCGGCTATCAAAACGACAATGCAAAAGCGGAATTTTTAGCGGAAATTTTATCCTATGCAGGGCGCGCAACGGGCAATGAAAACTTTGTCAAAACTACGGATAATTTGGCTGGGGCAAGATGGAGTAAACTTGCCATAAACGCCGCGTTTTCCGGGCTGTCGGTGGTGACGGGGCTGACCTTTGGCGAAATTGCAAAAAAACGAAAATCCCGCAAACTTGCTTTGGCGGTATTAAGAGAATGTATGGACGTGGCGGAAGCCAGCGGTGTCACTCTTGAAAAAATGCAAGGGCACGATATGCGAAAATTGCTTGGCGGTCAAACTTTTTTCAAGCGTAAATTTGCTTATTTCATTTTGCCTATTGCAATGAAAAAGCATAAGAAATTGCTTTCGGGTATGCTGAAAGACGTGCAAAACGGCCGCCGTTGTGAAATTGATTTCATTGACGGTTGCGTCAGCAAAGTGGGCGCAGAAATAGGCGTTCCTACCCCCAATTGCGATCGAATAACGGAAATTGTGCACGGCATTGAGGACGGTTTGTACGAAATTGATTATAAAAACGTCGATTTCTTCAATTAAGTTCGTAAATAAAGGAAAATTACGGCGGTGCGTGCTTGCGCTCGCCGAACAAAATAAACGGAAAAATATAAAAAGTAAAGAAGGTATATTATGGATTTGAACAAATTAGCGGAAGCTTTAATTCCCGACGAAAACGTAAAAGCTCTTGAGTATTATGAAGAATTATATCCCATGAGAGATTTACCCAAAGGCGCGGAAGTAACCCGTCTTGCGCCCAGCCCTACGGGCTTTATGCATTTGGGTAACTTGTACGTTGCGCTTGCTAACGAACGTATCGCGCACCAAAGCGGCGGCGTTTTCTATCTTCGCATCGAAGATACCGACGAAAAGCGTAAGGTGGAAGGTGCGGTAGAGGTTATCCACACGTCCTTGAAATATTTTGGCGTGGCGTTTGACGAAGGCGCGGACCTTTGCGGCAACTATGGTCCTTATTATCAACGCCAACGCGCGGAAGTTTATCACGCGTACGCAAAAGAACTTATTAGAAAAGGTCTTGCATATCCTTGTTTTTGTACGGAATCCGATTTGGAAAGCACGCGTGAATATCAAACGGAAAACAAATTGCTTCCTGGGTATTATGGCGAATTTGCAAAATGCCGCAATTTGACGGAAGAAGAAATTTACGAAAACCTCAAGGCAGGCAAACCTTACGTTATTCGTTTGAAATCGCAAGGCGACGTAGAAGTGAAGCACACCTTCCGCGACGAAGTAAAAGGGGATATTACCGTAACCGAAAACAATCAAGACGTAGTTATTTTGAAATCGGACGGCATTCCCACCTATCACTTTGCGCACGCAATCGACGACCACTTTATGCGTACCACGCTCGTAATTAGAGGGGAAGAATGGCTTTCTTCCTTGCCTATTCACATTGAACTTTTCAAGGTGTTGGGTTTCAAATTGCCTAAATATGGTCACAACTGTTCCATTCAAAAGATTGATGGCGAAACCCGCCGTAAGCTTTCCAAGAGAAAGGACCCCGAAGCTTCGCTTACCTTCTACCGCGAACAAGGTTATCACCCCACCGCTGTAAGAACGTATATGATGACGCTCTTAAATTCCAACTTTGAAGAATGGCTCCTTAAATTCCCCGATAAGGAATTGGACGAATTTAAGTATTCTATCGGCAAAATGGGCAAGAGCGGCGCGTTGTTTGATATTTTGAAACTCAGCGATATTTCCAAAACGTATATGGCAAAGTTGTCCGAAGAAGAAATGTTCGATTTCTTGAAATCGTGGACGGACGAATTTGGCACGGATGCGCAAAAGGCATATTTTACGGATAAAGCATATATGTTGAAAGTGCTTGCGTTGTGTATGGGTATCGGCGGCAAGAAGCGCAGAAAGGACTTCGTTTGCGCAAAGCAAGCTGTGGAAATGATTGCGTATTTCTTTGACGAAACCTTCGCTCCCGAATACGCATACCGTTTTGAAACGCAAACGGTAAAAGGCATTTTGCAAGCATTCAAGGGCGTTTACGATTATGCGGACGATTGTTCGGCATGGTTTGAAAAGGTGAAAACTGTGGCTGCGGACGCTGGTTTTGCGACGGATATGAAGGCATATAAAGCCGATCCTACCGCATTCCCCGGCAACGTTTCGGACGTGGCGGAAATGCTTCGTGTCGCAACGACGGGGTTGAGCAATACGCCTGACCTTTGGACGATTATGCAAATTTTGGGTGCAGAAAAAACGCTTGCTCGTTTGGATAAGGCAATTGCTGCATTGTAAATTTATATAGACAAGTATATAGACGAAAACGGAACGTTCGGCTGACTCCGAACGTTCTATTTTTTTTAGTTAATAAAATTTGATTTTACTATTGAAAAGCGGAATTTTGAGTGCTATAATAAATGCAAATATGCTAAAATAGCATAGTTTGGTGTTTTTCATAAGGATTTTTGTGAAAGGCGAAGAAAAGCGGATAAAATACAATTAAGTAGGAGAGAAAAATATGGCAAAGTCAAGATACATTGGCGATTATCCCGTTATCGGCATTAGACCTACTATCGACGGAAGAAGAGGTCCTTTAAAGGTTCGCGAAAGTTTGGAAGTGCAAACTATGAATATGGCGAAAGCGGCGGCGGAACTTATTTCTAAAAACGTGTTCTATTCCAACGGCGATCCTGTAAAAGTGGTTATTGCAGATACGACCATTGGGCGTGTTGCGGAAGCGGCGGCTTGCGCAAGCAAATTTAAAAAAGAAGGGGTTGACATTACGTTGACGGTTACGCCTTGCTGGTGCTACGGCAGTGAAACGATGGATATGGACCCTATGACGATTAAGGCTGTATGGGGCTTTAATGGTACGGAAAGACCGGGTGCGGTTTATCTCGCGGCGGTTTTGGCGGGACACGCGCAAAAGGGCTTGCCTGCATTTGGTATCTATGGTCACGACGTACAGGATTTGGACGATACGTCTATTCCTTGCGACGTTTCCGAAAAGATTTTGCGTTTTGCTCGCGCGGCGGTAGCAGTGGCTACGATGCGCGGTAAATCGTATTTGCAAATCGGCTCCATTTGTATGGGGATCGCAGGCTCCATTATCAACGTCGAGCTCTTTGAAGAATACCTTGGTATGCGTGTAGAATCGGTGGACGAAGTGGAAATTATTCGCCGTATGACCGAAGGCATTTACGATGCTAAAGAATATGAAAAGGCACTTGCTTGGGTAAAAGCAAAATGTAATTCCGATTTTGATAAAAACCCTCCCGAATTGCAAAGAACGGCGGAAGAAAAGGCAAAGGATTGGGAATTCACGGCGAAGATGGCGTGCATTATCAAAGACCTTATGAACGGCAACTCCAATTTGCCCGCAGGCTGCGAAGAAGAAGCGGTGGGACACAACGCAATTGCGGCTGGTTTCCAAGGTCAAAGACAGTGGACGGACTTCTATCCCAATTGCGACTTTCCCGAATCCATTTTAAATTCCTCGTTCGATTGGAACGGCGCAAGAGAACCTTACGTTCTTGCAACCGAAAACGATACCTTGAACGGCGTTTGTATGTTGTTCATGAAACTCTTGACGGGCAGAGCACAAATTTCGCGGACGTTCGTACTTACTGGTCGGGTGAAGCAATTAAGCGTGTAACCGATTACGATATTGAAGGCAAAGCGAAAGCAGCAAACGGTTTCATTCACCTTATCAACTCTGGCGCGGCTTGCGTGGACGCGTGTGGTGAAGTTAAGGACGAAAACGGGAACGCTGTAATGAAACAATGGTGGGATATGACGGATAAGGATATCGACGCTTGTATGGCGGCGACTACTTGGCCGTATGCTGACCTTGGTTACTTCCGCGGCGGCGGTTATTCCTCTCGTTTCGTAACGCGTGCGGAAATGCCTTGCACGATGATTCGTTTGAACATGGTAAAAGGTCTTGGTCCCGTAATGCAAATTGCGGAAGGCTGGACGGTTGCTGTACCCGACGAAGTTACGCATAAGCTTTGGAAGAGAACGGACTACACTTGGCCTTGCACTTGGTTTGCGCCTCGTTGCGATGGTAAAGATGGCAGCCCTTTCAAGACGGCGTATGAAGTTATGAATAATTGGGGAGCTAACCACGGCGCAATTTCCTACGGCCATATTGGTGCGGATTTAATTACGATGTGTTCCATGCTTCGTATCCCCGTATGTATGCACAACGTAGACGAAGATAAAGTGTATCGTCCTGCGGTTTGGGGTGCATTTGGTATGGATAAGGAAGGGCAAGATTATAGAGCCTGCCAAGCTTACGGCCCTATGTATAAAAACATAAAATAACAAAAAAACGACAAAATGAACGTGGCCTGCGTAATTCCTATGGAATTATGCGGGCTTTTTTTTCGGAAAATACTTTACAGCGGACAAAAAGTGTGCTATAATAAAAAAAGAGGCGAAAATATTATGAAGTATACCAAAGAATCAATTAAATATATTTGGAAAAATTTTTTCTACGTTTTCCCGTTTGCAATTTTGCCAGCAATCTTTTTTGCCGTATCGGTTGACGATGGGGCGGTAAGATCGGTGTTTGAAAAGTTGTTTGCTAAAAACATTGGCGCGTGGACGTTTGGCGAATTGTTCCGCGCAATTTCCGTTTTGAACTTCGGTTCGTGGCAAGCAATTGTATCGGGGATTTTGGGCATAGTGTTAGTGGTGCCTTGCGTAGCATTGTTGTTGGCGTTGATAGAAAAACATTTTCGTATCGGCAAACGTACCTTTAACGGTATGTGGGGGAGATTGAACAACAATTTCGTTTCCACCTGCGGCTACGCGTTGTTGTTATTGTTGCTTTACGAAGTGTGGGCGTTGCTTTTATCGGCATTCTTATTCTTCGTATCCCGTATAGATTTGTTGGTGCTAGCGTACGTTTTGGCGGGGATTGTATTCGTAGTGTTGCACATTTTGCTGTTGCAGGCAATTTGCGCAACCTATTTATGGCTGCCCTGTTTGCAAATTACGGGTTTCCGTATTTTTGAAGCGTTGCATTATGCGCATCAACTCACCGAGCCTATCAAGCGTAAACTGTTGTTTGGACAGTTGTCCGTTTTGTTTGGAACGGAAGCGGTGCTTGGCGCTTGCGCTTTGTTCTTGCCGAACAATGGTGTGGTGTTTTTAATTGCGGCAAGCGTTTTATACGTTATGTTGCTTATGGTCTATTGCGTACGTATGCAAATAGCCTATTTCGACCGAGATCAAATTGAACGCGCCGATCTCAACACCTATTACAGAAGATAAAGAGGAGAATAAATTATGCGATTTCGTAACAGTATCGGCTTGCTTATGGAGAATTTTAAAAACGTCTATAAGCTATTGATTTACAAGGTAGTAATTTATTTGGTGACGAGCGCGCTTTGCGTAGCGTTTGTCTTACCGGAATTGCTGCAAATTTGGGAAAGCAGTGCATTGCAAGAAGTGCTTGTAGACGTAAAAGAATTTGCAAGAGTTTTCTTTGAATTGGACGCAAGTAATTTGGAAGAGGCGAAGGACGCGTTGTTTGGTTCGGAAGGTTCCATAAAAGGCTTAGCGGCGTTGCTTGCTTCAATGAAATTGGAAATTATCCTCACCTGTATTGGTTGCGTGCTTGTTTATCTTTTGAAGCGTTTTACGGATACGCTTTGCCACTTTGCTGTGGGGAGCGCGCTCAATGATAAAATGGCAACGTATGCGGAAACGAGTTTTGGTACGGCGTTTGTTTCCAACCTCGGCAAGGCTTCCACGTATGCGCTTTTGTACGTTCCAGTAGTATTTTTGTTTGACGTAATCACGTTGGCATGCTGTTACGTGCTTTTGCGTTTCCTGCCCGTATTTGCGGCGCTGTTCTTATCGGTTACGCTGATTGTAATTTGCCAATCGCTGAAACTTACGGTTACGGGACCTTGGTTGCCTGGTATGACGACGGACAATTTACCGCTCAAGCAAGCAATTCGTTATAAAAACGAACGTGAAAAGAAGCAAACGTCCAAGATGTTCTCGACCTATCTCGTTACCGTTTATGTTGTGATTATCTTTAACGTAATTGCGGCGATATGCACGTTTGGTAGCGCATTACTCGTTACTGTTCCTGCGTCTTATTTCTTGTTCATTTGCGAACAGTACGTCAACTACTACACGATGAAAGGTAAAAAATATTTCATTACCTATGAACAAATTGAACGCAGCCCCGATTTCGGCGACAGCGAACATTTCTTTGAATATATCGAAGAGGAAGAAAAGGCGGCTACGGCACAAGAAGAACAAGAAGTTACGGAAGAACAAACGGAAGAAAATAAGACGGAAAATTCCGTTGATGATAAGGGAAAAGAAGAAAAATAAAACAATCTTTAATTTTTTATGGAGGCGTAATTATGGATTACATGAAAGGGTATAACGAATGGCTTGAAAACCCTGCGCTTTGCGAAGAGGGGAAAACGGAATTGCAAGGCATTGCGGCAAACGAAAAGGAAATTGAATACCGCTTCGGCGGCGAATTGGAATTTGGTACGGCTGGTATGCGCGGTATTATCGGTTATGGTAAAAATATGATGAACGTGTATACGGTAATGCGCGCAACGCAAGGTCTTTCCGAATTTGTTAAATCGCTCGGTGCGGAAGCAATGGAAAAAGGGGTTGTTATCTCCTATGATACCCGTCGTAAATCGGCGGAATTTGCTAAAGCGGCGGCTGGCGTTTTGGCGAAAAACGGCGTAAAGGCATACTTGTTTACAGACGTGCATCCCGTTCCTATGCTTTCCTATGCAGTTCGTTATTTGCAAACGGTTGCAGGCATTATGATTACGGCAAGCCACAACCCTAAAGAATATAACGGTTACAAAGTATACGGTGCGGACGGTGCGCAAATGTCCCCCGAAGATACGGCTACCGTAGTTTCGTACATTGAAAAAATTACCGATTATCTTTCCGTTTCGGGGGATGAAAACAGCAATTTAATTCTTCCCGTTCCTGCAAAATTGGATGAGGATTACATAGAAGAACTCTCCAAGCTCACCCTTTCGAAAGAAGCGGTGGAAAAGTGCGGCAAGGATTTGAAACTTGTCTATACGCCCGTACATGGTAGCGGTTACGTACCCGTAACTTCCATTTTGAAAAAGCTTGGTATCAATACGACTATCGTTGAAGAACAAGCGGTTAAGGATACCGAATTTTCTACGGTAAAAGTACCCAATCCCGAATTTAAAGAAACCCTTTCGATGGGTATTGCTTTGGCTAACAAAATTCAAGCGGACGTTGTATTTGGTACCGATCCCGATTCCGACCGTCTTGGCGTTGCGTTAAAGGACGAAAACGGGGAATTTGTTGCGCTTTCGGGTAACCAAGTGGGCATTTTGCTTTTGGATTATATTTTGACGAGATTGGCTGAATCGGGCGAAATGCCTGCCAATGCGGCGGTTGTTAAATCTTTCGTTACGACGGGTATGGCAAAGGCGCTTTGTGACGATTACGGCGTGGTTTTATATGAAACACCCGTTGGCTTTAAGTTTATCGGGGAAAAGATTAAGCAGTGGGAACAAGACGGTAAGCATACCTACATTTTCGGCTTTGAAGAATCCTGCGGCTATCTCCGCGGCACGCATGCGCGTGATAAGGACGCCGTAGTTGCTTCTATGCTTTGCGCGGAAATGGTTTGCTATTATACCTATGTTGGCAAGTCGGTTTACGGCAGATTGCAAGAAATTTACGCAAAATACGGTTACGTGTTGGATAAAAACGTTTCCATTCAATATTCGGGCTTGAACGCAATGAAAGAAATGAACGGCGTAGTGGACGGCTTAAAGACGTTGCCTGTGCAAGAATTTGCAGGCATTGCGGTAGAGGCTATTCGTGATTACAGCGCAGCAAAGCGCATTGCGGCGGACGGCAACGTTACCGAAATGGATATTCCTAAATGCAATTGCGTTTATTACGAACTTGCAGGCGGCTCGTTTGTATGCGTACGTCCTTCGGGCACCGAACCTAAATTAAAAATTTATTATTCCTTGAAAGCAAAGGACGAGGCGGCGGCAAACGCTAAACTTGACGAAGTGCAAGCGGCGGTTAACGCGCTTTTGGAAAAAGCAAAGAACTAAAAAAAGATATAACGGGGCTTCGGCTCCGTTTTCTTTTTGATATAAAGAAAAACCACGCGATAGTCGCGTGGTTCGGTGGAGGTTTACCGATGAGTCTTGAAATAAAAACTCCGA
>JAZOVQ010000041.1:0-7469 GCA_045658805.1 Candidatus Scatosoma sp. | reverse complement strand
GGCGTAAGCCGATAAAGAGGGAAAGGAAGAATATGGCAAGATACATTGTATGCCCCAGATGTGAATTGAATTTTATCGACGCGGACGAGCAGGAATACTGCGACGTTTGTATCAAAGAATTGAGCGGCGAAAGAACGTTTAGCGACGGATTCGATTCGGAAGAAGATATGGAAGAAACGGAGCTTTGTCCTATCTGCGGTGAAAATTACATGGTACTCGGCGAAAAAATGTGCGAGGAATGTAAGAAGAAATCGCAATACGAAGAGGAAGATATGGACGAAGACGAAGACAAGGAAGACGCTTCTTGGAGAAGCTACCTTGACGACGAGGAAGAAGATCTCGACCTTGGCATTCCCGATTCCGAATTTGACGATGAGGAAGAAGAGGAAGAAGAGGAAGAAGAAATCGAAGAAGAAAAAGACGATTTCGAATACGTTTCCGCGGACGATTATTACGACCTCGACGACGATGACGACGATGATGACGACGATGATGATTTCGACGTATTCGACGACGATGACGCGCCTACCCCTAAATCTTTTAAGAAAAAGAGAAGAAACGACGATTTTTAAGTGCTAAACGCTTGTAAAACAAAATAAAGTAAATTGACACACCCTTGAAGGAATGCTCCTTCAAGGGTGTTTTTTACGCCGTTTTTGGGCGTATAACCGTCTATAACCGATCTGCACTATTTCTCCGTCAAACCGACCAAGACTAACGCGAAAAATTGCTGTTTTCGCCGCGTATATACCCGATAGGGGTTATAAATCGTCGGCGTCTTGTACAGGAATTTCCCGTTTGTTTTTCGGCCTGCCCGTATAACTGCCGTTGACGTCCGTATTAGAGGGAGTCAACACCAGCTCCAACGCCGTTTTGGTGGGGGCAGGTATGCGTTTACCGCTATTTTTGGCTTTCATTAATCGTTGTTGCCGCCATGCTTATAGCTATGGTTTTCGCTGTTTTTATTGCCGCAATTTTTGCTGCCGCAGTTCTTGTTTTTTTGGTTTTGAGAATTTTGATTGTTTTGTTTGTTTTGGTTTTTCATAACGATCTCCTTATTGATAATATCGTAGAGGGCACCGCGTTGGAAGAAAACGGCGTTTATTCCCTAACGCCCTCAAAAGGCAGGTGCAAATTCACGTAGCCTTGTTCCGATTTGCAAAGCGGACAAATTTTCCAAGCTTCTTCCGCTACGTGCATATAACCGCATTCGCTGCAAATCCACAAAATAGGGTGTTCGCTTTTAAACAGCGTGCCGTTGCGCACGCCGTCGTGCAAATAACGAAAGACGATTTTGTGTTGATTTTCCACTTCTGCAATCATTTTATACAAGGCGGCGATGTCCTCAAAGCCTTCCTTTTTAGCCGTTACGGCGAAGGCAGGATAAATATCTTCCGATTCGCTCGCCTCGTCCATTGCAGAGAATTTTAACCCCTCTTCCAAAGTACCGGCGTGGAAGGGGTAACCTGCTTCAAAGGTAACGTTGTCACGGCTGCCTGTTTTTTCGATAATTTTATTAAAGAATTGCGTAGCGTGCAACGTTTCGTTTTTGGCAATAGTCCGCACTGCATCCGCAAGCGTTTTCATGCCCTCTTTCATTGCGAGCTTTGCCACCATTTGATAGCGCATACCCGCTTGACATTCCCCCGCGAAACTGCGGGCTAAGTTTTTAAAAGTTTCCGTGTTTTCAAATTGCATAATTCACTCCATTTACTTCCGAAGGCGGCGCCTTCTTTTGAAGTCAGTATGTTCAAAGGGTAGAGGATTATGCGTGCAAATTCTTTGTAAAACTATACCAATAAACGAAAATATCGCAAAAAACGCTTGCAAAAATCCGCGTTGAATAGTACAATATTATACGTAATATAGACGCGCGGAAAAGCCGCGCGGCAGAGGTGACGTTTATGTTTCATATCGTTTTGGTAGAACCCGAAATTCCGCAAAATGCAGGCAATATTGCGCGTACGTGCGCGGCAACAGGCACGCATTTACATATGATTCGTCCGCTTGGATTTGAGGTTACGGACAAATATTTAAAGCGCGCAGGGCTGGATTATTGGCATTTGGTAGACATTAGCTATTATGATAGCTTTGAGGAATTGGAAGCGAAATATCCAAACTCGCGGTTTTTCTTCTTTACGACTAAGGGCAAAAACCGTCACAGCGACGTTGCGTTTAAAGACGGCGATTTTTTGGTGTTCGGAAAGGAAACCAGGGGCTTGCCCGAGGAGCTGTTGTTGCGCCATAAGGACACCTGCTTGCGTATTCCTATGTTTGCCGAGGCGCGCTCGTTGAATTTGGGTAACTCGGTGGCAATTGCGTTGTATGAAGCGCTCCGTCAAACGGATTATGAGGGGCTTTTGGAAGAGGGTGAACTGCACAACCACAGCTGGTCCGAAGCGGAATAAGCGTTGTTAATTTGCGCCATTTTTTGTGGCGTAAACAATGTATAAAATCATAAATTGTAGGCAATAACTTTCGTGTGAAAACACGGAGGTTATTTTTTTATGAACAAGGTTTGCATAATTTTTTTATTGTCAATCATAATAAGTTTAACGGCGGTAGGCTTTTGCGGAAATCCAATGCAAAGCGGCGAAGCGCAAACAGCCTCGCAGGAATATTTACGTATTCATATCCGCGCGGATTCCAATGAAAACGCCGCACAGTCGGTCAAATATCAAGTGCGCGACGAGGTGGTTGCGCTGTTGACGCCTATCGTTGCCGAATGTTCTACAAGAGAACAAGCTATTCAACGGGTAGGCTTGGCGGTGGACGAGGTGGCGCAAATTGCGACAAAAACTTTGCGCGAAAAAGGCTTTTCTTATGCCGCAACGGCGGAGTTGACGGTGGAATATTTCCCCACTCGCGTGTATGAAGATTGCCTTTTACCTGCGGGCGAATACGCGGCTTTGGTGGTGCGCTTGGGGCGTGGTGAGGGGGATAATTGGTGGTGTGTGGTATACCCGCCCTTGTGTTTTACCGCTGTCAACACCAACGTGGTATATAAAAGTAAAATAGCCGAAATTATCAAAGCATGGAAAAACGATAAAGAATAGGGGCAGGTACGCGTTGAATTTAAAAGGATGTGGGCAGGTATGCGTTGAAAATGCGCTAAAAATTGACTTTTACATACAGAAGGAGGCATAACAAGCATGAAAAAGTCAATGAAAAAAGTGTTGGCGGTTGCGGCGGTGACGTGCGCTTTGGCGTTGCCTGCGGCGGTTGGCGTACGGCATAGCGGCGGTTTTAATACGCAAGCCATTGTTGCGGAAACGGAAAATGCTTTCGTGGACGCGGCGATATTGAAAGTGGGGTCTAAAGGCGGTGAAGTGAGAGAGGTGCAACGTCGGTTGCAGCTTTGGGGATATTATAAAGGAAGCGTGGACGGCGTATTTGGCGCAAGCACAAAAAACGCGGTAATTGCTTTCCAAAAGAAAAACGGATTGACGGCGGACGGCGTGGTTGGGAAATCCACCTATAAGGCGTTGGGCATGACAAAATCGTACGAGGTGCTTGTCGGTCAAACAACGGGCAATACGAATGCGAATGCGCAAAACGGATATTCCAGCGCGGACGTGTATTTGCTTGCAAAGACCATTTACGCCGAAGGCAGAGGGGAGCCCTATACGGGGCAGGTGGCAATCGGCGCGGTTATTTTAAACCGAGTGCGTAACGCGGCATTCCCCAACACCGTTTCGGGGGTAGTGTATCAAAAGCACGCTTTTACGGCGGTTTCGGACGGACAAATCAATTTAACGCCCGACGATACGGCGATGCGTGCGGCGAAAGATGCTATCAACGGCTGGGATCCTACGGGCGGCGCGTTGTATTATTACAATCCAGCCGTTGCGACCAGCGCATGGATTTTCGATCGGCAAACGGTAACGGTTATCGGCAGACACGTGTTTGCTATTTAAGGGGAAAGGAGGCATAATAGCATGAAAAAGAAAGAAATGGAAATTGGCAAAAACGTTTCCTCGGGCGCGGAAAAAGTGGAATTGATTGAGAAAAAAGTGAAAAAGACAAAGACGGAACCGCCGAAAAAAGCGGCGAAGGGCAAAGAGAAAAAGTCGGCAGGCGCTACGCTTGGTAGGGCGGAGAAAGAGATTTCCACTTACGAAAAAACGCTTGGCGAGGAAAAAATTGTTGCTAAAAAAATAAATTCGGAATTGAGCAGCGGAAAAGCGGAGGCGGAAAGCGCGGCGGCGAAAGCGAGAGTGGAAGCGGCGTTGAAGAAAAAGCAGGCGCAGGAAAAGAGAAAGGAAGAAAAGGCGAAGAGGAAAAAGGCCAAAGCGGAAGCCAAGGCGAAAAAGGCGGCTGCTAAAAAAGAATTGATAGAAAAACGCGCCGCGCAGCGAAAAGCTTTGCAGGAAAAACGTGCGCAGCAACGGGAAGAAAGAATTAGAGAACGGGCGCACGCGAAAGCCAATAAAAAGCAAGCGCGCGCAAAAAAGGAAAAGGCAAGAAAAAGCGCTAAAGCGGAAAAATCGCAAAGAAAGCAACGCCGAGAAGGTCAAAAAGGGTACGGCGGATGGATTGCCGCAGTGGTTTCGTTGGGCGTAGTGACGCTTGGGCTTGCCACGACGGTGACGGTGGGCGCGGTGGAAATGAGCCGTTCTAATGCCGCTATGATGTCGGCATATAAGGGTACCATGTACGAGTTGACGGAGCTTATGGAAAACGTAGACGAGGATTTGGATCGTATTCGTGTTTCCAATTCTCCTGCGCAACAGAGCCGCATTTTGACGGACATTTTAGTGCAAACGCGGCTTGCGGAGTTGGATTTAGAGAAATTGCCATTGAGCATAGAGCAGGACGAAAACTTGACGGTGTTTATCAATCGCGCGGCAATGCAAAGTGAGAAAATGCTTTCCAAACTTCGTAACGGGGAGAGGTTGACGGAAGAGGATCGCGCGGCATTGGAGCGCATGTATGAAACCAATCACGCGGCGCGTATGGAGCTGGATAAACTGCTTGCCGAGGCGACGGATAAGGATTGGTCTATGTGTATAAAAAAGGGGCAAGGCAAAGTGACGGAGGCACTTCAGCGTTTGGAAAACGCTACGCTTGAAGAAAACCGCGCCACGTTTTATATGCCCAATATGTTGAATATGCCCCAAATGCCAAAGCTTGAAATGCCCAAAAAAGAGGGCGAGGACAAGAAAAACGTTCCTGCTTTGCCTTCGCAAAACCAAATGCCTGGCATTGAAGCGGCGCGCGCGGAGGAGTTGTGTAAGACGTATTTTCAAGATTACGGCGTAAAAGAATTTAAATGTGTTGGCGAAACGGTTGGTATGGGATACAAGGCCCACAACGTCCAAGGGTATACCGATAGCGGCGTAATGCTGTTTGCGGAAATCAACCGCGCGGACGGACAATTACTCGGTTTCAATTTTTATGAAAATTGCTCGGAAGAAAAATTTGACGTAAATCAATGCGAAATGATCGCAGAGCGGTTTTTAGAAAAACTCGGCTATGAGGATATGGAAGCCACTCGTTTCACGCAAAACGACGGGACGATTGATTTCACGTTTGCGTATGAAAAGGACGACGTAGTGTATTATCCCAAGAGTGTACGCGTAAAAGTTTGCGCGTCGCGCGGTGTCGTTTCAGGGCTGGATGCAAGGAAATATATTGCAAATGAGGGTACCATGTACGAGTTTAACGCTGAAATTTCGCTTGGCGAAGCGCAGGAAAAACTGTATAAAGCGCTTGGCGTAGAAGCTTCGCGCCCTGTTGTGGTAAAAGCTATGCGCGGTCAAAGATCGGCATACGAGTTTCTTTGTTCGTACGATGAAGAAAACTATTTTGTGTATATCGACGCCAAAAACGGCGAGGAAATTGCCATTGTCAACGCCAAAGGCGTAATGCGTTGGTAACGTAAGACAAATCTCCGCTTCTTTCAAGCGGAGGTTTCCTTTTTTAATATTTTTTAAAAAATTTTGCCAAAAGCCCTTGTCGAGGGCAAATTCTTGTGCTATAATGTATTCGTAAATGATATTCAATCCCAATAATAACCAAAAAGGAGGTCGGGCGAATGCAAGAAAGACAGACGAAACAAAAGCAAATCATATACGAAGCGTTAAAGACGCTGGATCACCCGACGGCGACGGAAGTATACGGGTACGTACACGAGGCGTATCCTAGCGTATCGCGAGCGACGGTGTTCCGTGTGCTTGGCGGATTTGCGACGGGCGGCAAGGCGTTGGAGTTGAGGGCTGCAGGCAGTGAAATTCGATATGATTATAACGTAATGCCGCATTATCATGCGCACTGTGTTGGGTGTGGAAAGTTGGCGGACGTAGCGACGGAAGGGATTCCTCCGCAGGGGCTAAAAGCGACGGCGATGGGGGATTTTGAGTTGAGTGGATACAGTGTAGAATTTTTCGGAAAATGCAAAGAATGTCGTTGCATGTCGGAAAAAGTTTAAGAAAAAACTATGAGGAAGCGGAGAAAAACCGTTGACAATTTTTCTGAAAAGGGATATAATAAAGGACGTCGAAAGCGAGAGATGCAATCGGCGTCCTAAATTACAAAAAAATGCAGGTGTCGCCTAGCGGTATGGCGGCAGCTTCCCAAGCTGTTCCCGGCGAGTTCGACTCTCGTCACCTGCTCCAAAAACAGAAAACGCACCCTTTGCGGTGCGTTTTTTGTTTTTGGAAATAGACCGAACCTTGACGAGAGACGAGGGTAGGAGCCGTTTTGCGAGAGCAAAACGCTTTGCCTTGCGAAGTAAGGGTAACGATACGCTTTATGGCAAAGTCGGCAATTGGTAATTGCCGAGCGGGGCGCGCCGCCAAAGGCGCGACTCTCGTCACCTGCTTTTTAGGGGTGATTTTAAATACTTGCAATAGCCGTTCTTTTATGTTATAATACAACTATACTTACTTTGGGGTGATATAATGGCAAAGTATAAACTTGTACCTGAATTGGATGGAATAGAAATATATTTTGATGAGAAACCAAGTGCGGATATTCGTAGTAAGTTGGTGGATAATCGTTGGCGTTGGAATGGGGCAAAAGGTTGCTGGTATACCAAACAATCAAAACAAGCGGAAAAATTAGCAAAAGAAGTATGCGGTAAGGCGAGTAGTGAATTTATTTCAAAACCAACACCACCCATAAAGCCTGTGGGCACTTCCGTATCGTTTGAACAAAAATCAAATACTTTTACGACGAATATTACTATAAAAAAAGAAGGACATACTTATACTTGGTCAAGTACAAATAATCAAATTGCTTGCGCTGATTGTAATAGATTTTTCTCTATTCATGCCCCTGCTTGCATTTTTTGCGGTTGCCCTATTATACATACAATAGAAACGCATTACAATAAGCAAATTGTGAGAAAAGCGCAAGAGATTCAAAAACAAGCAGAAGAAAGAGAAGAAAAGCGCCTAAAAGAGGGGTTGGAATATAAAAAGAACGCTCTTAAAGTATTTAAGGAACAACACACCCTATTATTTATG
>JAZOVQ010000040.1:0-33711 GCA_045658805.1 Candidatus Scatosoma sp. | reverse complement strand
TGCAGTATGATAGAAAAGCAGTATTTTATCCCGGAACCTGAAGAGTTCATTGCGGAGTCGCCATTGACGCCCGAACTCAAGAAAATTAAGGCAGAGAGAGATGAAGAAATCCGTGCGGTTATTTCTGGCAAAAGCGATAAGATGTTGGTCGTAGTGGGCCCTTGCTCCGCGCATGAATCGGCGCCCACGCTCGAATACATTTCTCGTCTTGGCAAAGTAAATGAAAAAGTAAAAGACAAACTGGTTATCGTTCCTCGTATTTACACCAACAAGCCCCGCACCAAGGGCGTTGGTTATAAGGGAATGTTCTTACAACCCGATCCCGAAGGAACGGCTGATATCGTAAGAGGTATCCGCAGTATCCGCGCGTTGCACTTGGCGGCAATGAATGAATCGGGCTTGACTTCGGCGGACGAAATGTTGTACCCCGAAAATACGGCATACGTAGAGGATTTGTTGTCCTATCACGCAGTTGGCGCGCGTAGCGTTGAGGACCAATTGCACCGTCAAGTTGCCAGCGGCGTTGACGCGCCCGTAGGCTTGAAAAATCCCATGAGCGGCAATATTTTGGCGCTTATTAATTCGATTTTTGCGGCGCAAAGCCCTCAAGTTTTTAAATATCGTAACTATCAAGTAAGCTCGGGCGGTAATCCTTACGCGCATGCCATTTTGCGTGGCGGTGTAAACGGAAGCGGCGCGGATATCCCCAATTTCCATTATGAAACGGTTATGCAATTGACGGAAATGTATGAGGGGAGCAACCTTGAAAACCCTGCAATTGTTATCGATTGCAACCATTCCAATTCGGGCAAGAAATTTAAGCAGCAAATTCGTATCGCGGAAGAAGTTATGCAAAACCGTAAATTTGACTCCGCGTTTAAGAAAATTGTAAAAGGGTTTATGATTGAAAGCTTCCTTGTGGAAGGTAACCAAAAGCACGATGAAATTTTCGGAAAATCCATTACCGACCCTTGTCTTGGCTGGGAAGATACCGAACGTTTGCTTTGTGATATTGCGGAACAAGTGTAAGCAAAGGTGCATAATTGACGATAAGAGAAAGACGTTATAAAAGAGGATAATATTAATATGAAAATTGCATTTTTAGGGCCGGAAGGCAGCTATTCGCACTTGGCGGCAAAAGCATTTTTGAAAACGGAAGCAACGGGCAATACGGCAGGCGGAAATTGGGACGAATGTATCCCTTTCCGTAATTTTAGCGAAGTGTTGACGGCGGTTGCTACGGGGCGTGTGGACGCTGCGGCGTTGCCCATTGAAAACAGCTTACAGGGCGGGGTTTTGCAAAACCTCGATTTGTTGCAAGCTTCCACCGATTTGTATGCGGTAAAGGAAGCCATTGTACGTATTAACCACCACTTGGTATATAAAGCAGGCGTTAAGCTTTCGGAAATCGGCAGAGTGTATTCTCACCGCCAAGCGTTGGACCAATGTTCGGAATTTTTAACCAAACGTATGCCTTTTGCGGCGGTGCGTGAAACGGAATCCACGGGCTTTGGTTTGTCTAAAGCAATGGAGGATGAATCGGGCAAGAGCGCGGCGATTGTTGGTTCGCACATCGAAAACTTGCGCAGCGGTTTTGTAATGGGCGAGGAATGTATTTCCGACGAGAAACACAATTTTACGCACTTCCTTTTGGTTAAAAAGGGCGAAGAAGCGTTGCCTGCGCACAGCGAAAGAATTTTCTTCTCGTTGGTAGGACCTCACCGTCCCGGCGGGTTGTTGGAATTGTTGCAGGTAATTGCAAAATATGGTATTAACTTGACGAAAATTGAAAGCCGTCCCGTTAGAAACCGTCCTGGCGATTATCGTTTCTTCCTTGAAGCGGATTGCGATATTGGTTCTGCGGATGTACAAGAAATGTTGAAAACCATTCGCGAAAAGGCGTTGGAATGTAAATTGTTGGGCGCGTACGCTACCAGTAAATAAGGCGTAAACAGTTTAAATAAAATAAGGAGGGAAGCAGTGAAGAAAACGTTAGGTTTGGCGTTGGGGTCTAGCGGCAGCAGAGGAATTTCTCATTTGGGTTTTTTGAAAGCGTTAGACGAAGAAGGGATTAAACCCGATTATATCGTTGGCTCGTCGATGGGCTCGATTGTTGGCGCGGCGTATGCGGCTGGGATTGATTTTGAGACGATGAAAAATGCGTTTTTTAAACTTCGCTTACTTGATTTTATTTCCCCGACGGGCAAGCGAGGCGGTTTGTTTAGTACGGCGAAAATGCGTAAACTTTTGGAAAAGTACCTTGGCGATCTGCAGTTTGAAGATTTGAAAATGCCGTTCCGTTGTGTTGCGGTGGATATGCGTGCGCACGATGTAGTGACTTTTTCCGAAGGAAGCGTATTGGATGCGATTGTTGCGTCCTCTTGTATCCCTGCAATCTTTCGTCCGATGGAGCTGGGAGATATGCGTTTGATTGACGGCGGCGTTTTGGAAAGAGTGCCCGCCCGTCAGGTGAAAGAGATGGGAGCGGACGTCGTTGTGGCGGTGGACGCGCTTGGTCAAAGATTGGGCAAAGAGAAGATGCCAGGAACAATGGGGATTCTTTTGGAAACGATAGAAATGATGGATTATTTCCGTACGCAAACACGTCGGAAAGAGAATGCCGATATCATTGATTTTTGGTTGGAGCCTGCGCTTGGGGATATGAGTCAATATTCTTTAAAGCAAAAGGAATTTGCTTATGAAAAGGGCTACGAGCTTGGAAAAGAGTATGCAAAAGATATTGCAAAAGCATTGTCTTGACGAGTATATTGTTGAAAAAGACGGGGGCAGGTACGCGTTGAAACTGCGCTCGTAGTAAGGAAACAGGTATGGATTTATTTGATTTTAACAAAAATGAAGAAACGGCGAAGCCGCTTGCCGAGCGCATGCGCGCCAATTCGTTGGACGAATTTATCGGGCAAAATCATATCGTTGCCGAGGGTTCGCTTTTGCGCCGCGCTATTGCGACCGACCGTTTGGGCAGCTGCATTTTTTGGGGCCCTCCCGGTTGCGGTAAGACAACGCTTGCCAATATTATTGCGCTTCGTACCAATGGTGAATTTATTAAATTGAACGCCGTAAACGTAGGCGTTGCCGACGTTAAAAAGGCGGTGGAAACGGCAAGGGATAATTTGAAATTGTACGGAAAACGCACCTATTTGTTGTTGGACGAATGTCACCGTTTTAATAAAACGCAAAGTGATTCTCTTTTGCCTGCCATTGAGCAGGGTACGATTATTTTTATCGGCTCGACAACGGAAAATCCGTATGCATCCATGACGGCGGCTATCGTTTCGCGCTGTCGTGTGTTTGAGTTTAAACGTCTTACCAAAGAGGATATCGTCGGCGCGTTAAAGGCAGCGGTGAAAAATAGACATAAGGGTTTGGGCAAGCAAAAGCTTTCCGTTAGCGACGAGGCAATAGAGCATATCGCTTCGATGGCAGGCGGGGATTTGCGCTCGGCGTATAATGCTTTGGAGCTTGCCGCAATGACTACGCCTCCCGACGGGGAAGGGGTTGTCAACGTGACGTTGGCGGATGCGGAACAATCTATACAACGCAAAGCGCTTTCGTATAATGAAGATTCGTATTACGATTTTCTTTCGGCGTTTTGTAAATCGTTGCGCGGCAGCGACGCCAATGCGGCGTTGTATTATGCGATGCGTTTGATAGAGGGCGGCTGTGATCCGATGCTGATTGCCCGTCGGTTGGTGGTGCATTCGGCGGAGGACGTCGGTATGGCGGATCCGCGCGCTTTGCAAATTGCCACTTCCGCAATGTACGCGTTGGAAAAAATCGGCTATCCCGAAGCAATGATACCTCTTTCCGAGGCGATTATTTACGTATGCGAAGCAGAAAAGAGCAATTCGGTTGTCGAGGCAATGTATGCGGCGAAAGCGGACGCGAGAAACGTGCGCGACGATAATATTCCACCCTATTTGAAGGACAATAGTTTAGCGAGTGACGAGGATAGACATAGAGGAAAATTGTATAAATATCCCCACGATTACGGTGGGTACGTAGAACAGCAATATTTACCCGATTCCTTGAAAGATAAAGTGTATTATACGCCTTCCGCTAACGGATACGAAAACGAAGTGAAGGCGATACGTGCAAGAAAGGGTAAAAAACAATAATAAGGTACCATGTACGCGTTGAACTGCAAAAAACGCAATTAAATATGCGAAACGGAGAAAGACGATGAAATGTTTATATTGTAATTGTACGGATAGCAAAGTGGTGGATTCGAGATCGGCGGACGATGATAGAACCATTCGCCGCCGCCGCGAATGTACGGGTTGCGGCAGAAGATTTACTACCTATGAAACGATAGAAGTAACGCCTGTGTTGGTTGTTAAAAACAACGGCACCAGACAATCTTTCAACGCGGAGAAAATTCGTAACGGTATTATTAAATCGTGTGAAAAGCGTCCTGTACCTATGTCGGTAATCGACGATATGGTAGCGGACATTTCCAAACAAATTTATAACAGCATGGAAAGCGAAGTGACGACGAAGGATATCGGGGAAATGGTTATGGAACGCTTGAAAAAAGTGGACGAAGTTGCGTACGTTCGTTACGCTTCCGTTTACCGTTCTTTTAAAGACCTCTCTTCCTTTATGTCCGAATTAAAACAAATGATGAAAGCGGAAAAGAAAGAACAAAAATAAGGGGCGCAGGGTTATGGAACGCAAAAACACAAAATGTATTCGTCTTGGCGGCATAGCGCTTGGCGGTAACAGTTCGGTAAAAATCCAATCAATGACAACGACGAAAACGGCGGACGTGGAAAGTACGCTTGCGCAAATTGCCGCTTTGCAAAACGCAGGGTGTGAAATTGTGCGCGTGGCGGTAGCGGACGAGGCGGATGCGTTGGCAATTAAGGCGGTGAAAGGGGATTGTAAAATTCCGCTTGTAGCGGATATTCACTTCTCGCCCAAGCTTGCGGTGATGGCTATCGAAAGCGGCGCGGACAAGGTGCGTATCAATCCTGGCAATATCGGCGGCGAAAAGGAAATTAAAATGGTTGCCGATTGTATTAAGGCGCATAAAATTCCCGTACGCGTAGGCGCAAATACGGGTAGTATTGAAAAGAACTTTTTAGAAAAATATGGAAAAAGCGCAGAAGCGTTGGTTGAAAGCGCATTGTATAACGTCGGAATTTTGGAAAAATTCGGCGTGAACGATATTGTGATTTCGGTAAAGGCTTCGGACGTGAAGCTGACGGTGGATTCCTATCGTTTGCTTTCGCAAAAAACGCAATATCCTTTGCACCTTGGGGTGACGGAAGCAGGGACAACGGAAAGCGGAATTGTCAAGAGCGCCGTAGGTATCGGCAGCTTGCTTTTAGATGGAATTGGGGATACCATTCGCGTGTCCTTGACGGATAACCCCGTACAAGAAATTTACGCGGCGCAAAACATACTTCGCGCGTGCGGTTTGGACGAGGATTTTGTCGAAGTGGTTTCCTGTCCCACCTGCGGCAGATGCGCTTGGGATAGTATGATTTTGGCAAACAAAGTGACCGAGTTTGTGCGCCCGTATAAAAAGCGCGCGAAAATTGCGGTTATGGGTTGCGTGGTAAACGGACCTGGGGAAGCAAAGGACGCGGATATCGGTATCGCAGGCGGCAACGGCTCGTGCTTGATTTTTAAAAAGGGCGAGGCGTATAAAAAGGTGTCGGCAAGCGATGCGGAAAGTGAATTTTTTAAAGAAATAAAAGGGCTATTGGACGGCGAATAATGGCGAATATCGTACAAGAATATTTACAAGAGATTCGTGGAATAAACGGGTTGAAAAATGCAATTTTGTGCGGAATCACCGTGCAAAAACGTAGTGCGACGGCGGAATTTTTCCTTGTGACGGATAAGACGTATTCGGCAATGGAAGAAGCGCAGGCGCAATCGATTACCGCGCGGTATTTACCCAGCGGTTTTTCAGCTCGCGTACGTATCGTGAAGCGTGTGCCTGATAAAGAGATTGTAAAAAGCAAAATTTTTGAATACGTTAGCCGTAGTTTTCCTGCGGCTTCGGCGTTTTTGGAAGAAAAAAATATTGAAGTGGAAATGCTCTCTAGCGGCGCCAATTTCTACGTCGATATCGCTTCGGGCGAGCAAACGCTGTTTTCCTCGGGTAAAATTTTGGACGAAGTTAGCAAGTATTTGTCAAGTATTTTTTGCGGTACTTTTTATGGAAACGTGCGTATCGTTGAAAAGGAAGCCCCCGATATGTCTTTGCTGGAAGAAATCCCTGAAACGCAGGACGAGGAAGTCCCCGTGGAAATTAGACGTTTCCCCATTTGCGATTATCAAAAAATCGACGGCGCAGATTGCCTGTTGGCGGACGCTGTATATATGGCGGACAGCCATAATATGGAAGAACCGTATTCCATTTGCGGTCAAGTGACTTTTATTGAGGAGATTGGCTACGTGCGCCACAACGAAAAAACGGGCGAGGATATGCAAAAAACTCGTTTCTCTTTGGCGCTCACCGATGGAACGTTGACCGTTCGCACTACGTATTTTCCTAAAAAAGCGACGGTGGAAAAAGTGCGTGAAATTAAGGCTGGCGATTGGATTGTGCTGACGGGCTCAAACGAGGAATATAAAGGTTCGGTTTCCTTTAAGGCGGCGAAAATCAATTACGGCTCGGCGCCTCAAGGGTTTGAGCCTCAAGCGAAAAAGGGTAAGCCCGTACCTAAATTTTATCATACGGTTTTCCCTGAACCGTATTCCGATTTTACCCAAGCCGGGCTGTTTGATGATTTGTCCAAGCCCGCGGCATTGAAAAACGACGTTTTCGTTGTATTCGACTTGGAAACGACGGGCTTAAACAACAATCCGTCCATGGGTAGAATGGATAAAATTATTGAGCTTGGCGCAGTGAAAATTGTCGGCGGTGAAATTGTGGAGAAATTCTCCTCGTTCGTGGCTTGCAAAGAACGCCTTTCCAAAGAAATTATTGATTTGACGGGGATTAAGGACGAGGATCTTGTCGGCGCACCCGAAGTGGATAAAGTGCTGGCGGACTTTTTCAAGTTTACCGATGGGGCGAAGCTGGTAGGACATAACGTAATGTTCGATTATCGTTTCGTTTCTTATTACGGCGAGCAAAACGGGTATATGTTCGATAAAAAATTGTACGATACCCTGCACTTGGCGCAGGACGTTTTGCGAGGACAGCTTGCCAATTATAAGCTGAATACGGTTGCGGATTATTATGGGTTTACCTTCTCGCACCATAGAGCTTTCGACGATGCTTGCGTAACGGCGAAGATTTTTATCGAGTTGGTAAAAGCAAAAGGCAAGCTTGATTGCTAACAATACGAAATCAATAGGGCAGGTACGCGTTGAAATGTTTTTTTAACAGTTTATTAAACGCGGAAAGCTTTTAAAAATAAAAACAAATTTAAAAAAATATATACGAAAATGAGGAAAGAAAAATGAAAAACAAAGTGAAAACCTTGGCGCTGATTGCGCACGACAACAAGAAACATGATTTGGTGAATTGGGCAATTGCACATAAGGAATTGTTACAAAAATATAAGCTTTGCGGTACGGGTACGACGGCAAAATTGATTGCCGAAGCAACGGGCTTGGAAGTGAAGGGTTATTTATCGGGCCCTCTTGGCGGCGATTTGCAAATTGGCGCAAAGATGAGCGAAAAAGCAATTGATAAAGTAATTTTCTTTTGGGACCCTCTTGCGGCGCAACCGCACGACCCTGACGTAAAGGCACTTTTGCGTATTGCGGTTGTATACGATATTCCCATTGCTACCAACCGCTCGACGGCAAATTACATTTTGGTGGATTGAGAATTGACGTCCATACATATTGCGTCTATGCATATTGTCGTCCATTCATAAATAGAGTAATGCGCGTTTATCGCGCGTGTGTATATGTAAAGAAATTGATAAGGAAAAATAACTATGAAAAAAATTAGAAAAAGTGTGATGGGGTTGCTTGCATTAACGATTAGCGTTTTAATGACTGCTTGCGGCGGTCTTGTGAATGCTACTACGTCCAATTCCTCGTCTAGCGAAAAAAATTCGTCCAATAAGGCGTCCAGCAGTGAAGAACCTTTCGATTCTTCGATAAGCGAAGAGGAAAGCGTTGTTGACAGCAGTGACGATAGCGAAGAGGATAGCGTTGTTGACAGCAGCGACGATAGCGAAGAAGATAGCAGTGACGATAGCAGCGATAATAGCGGTGATAATAGCGGTGATAATAGCGGTGACGATAGTAGCGGCGATAGCAGTGACGATACCGAGGACGTGGAGCCTCCGCAAGAGGAAAGCTATCAAGTGATTAAGCCAATCAATAGCCCTACGAGCACGAAATCGCTTATAAAGACGAAATATGCAACGGGAAGCGCTGTGGTTGTAGATGCAATTGCGACGGATTTCGGCGCAGATCCTACGGGAAACACGGATAGTACGCGTGCAATCCAGTTGGCGCTTGACAGCGTAGAAAGAATGGGGGGCGGAACGGTATTTTTGCCTTGCGGTCAATATTTGGTTTCCAGCTCGATTAGCGTTCCCGATTACGTTTCGTTGGTAGGGGATTGGAATAAGCCTAACGAAAATAATGCGGACGATAATTTCGATTACGGGACGGTGATTTTGGCGAAACCGCAAACGCTTGGCACGTCCAATCCACAGGACAAACCTCTTGTTTACGTCGGTAACGGCGCAGGGGTTGTGGGTATGACTTTTTATTACGTTGAACAAAGCGTAACAACCATTAAAGATTATGGGTATACAATCTATGCCAACGCGCCTGCTACGGCAACGTTTAGAAATTTGACGTTCCTTAACAGTACGTATGGTATCGGCGTTTCGTTAAATTCGTATGCGAACGAATTGGTCAACCTTGAAAATATTTACGGAACGTTTTTGTACAACGCAATTAGACACAACGCAACGACGGACGTTGGTTTTTACGATAATATCAATATTTCGCCTAAATATTGGCAAAACGCCGCAAGTGATTATCAATGCGACAATGCCGAATTGTTGGCTTCGGTTGTAGATAACAACTTAACGGCAATGATTTTAGGGGATTTGGACGACCAGCTCATTTCCAACGTGACCATTGACGGCGGTAAGCTTGGTATGAAATTCACGACGGGTATTAGAAGCGGCGCAGGCTTCTGGGGCGTTGTGCATAAAGCGAATATTACCTGTCAAACAGGGGTTTATGCCGATTATTTAAATCAAGTGAGCGGTGTTGTTTTCACCGATTCCGACGTGGGGGTCGTTGAAAATAACGCGGCTGTCGGCTGTATTAAAATGAGTAATTCGACATATCAAGCCGCTGGAACGGGTAGAGTTATTAAGGAGGGCGGCAGCGTTGCCAAAACCCAAGTTACCACGCCTTTGACGTTGCAATTTTCCACTTCGGAAAGGTTGTTTGTCGGCAACACCTTAACTGCTGGTGGTATCGCTGATAATTCTTCGAAGTTGCAGGATTTGGTAAATTCGGTTGGCGCGGAAGGCGGTATTGTATTGATTCCCAACGGCGTTTATCGTTTGGATTCTACCGTAACCATTCCTAAAAACGTAGAATTGCGTTCCTCGCAATCAATTTTCTCCAGAACGAATACCAATCAAACGGGTAAAAACGGGGTTGTATTTGTTTCCTACGTTTTAGGCAATACCTTTGAATTAAGTGAAAACGCAGGGATTGTCGGGGTGAGAATTTGGCACGCGCGTAACGATTTCCTTACCGCATATAATAATTTGAATAATGGAATCAACCCTAACGATACCTCTATTAAAGCGGTGGGCGCAGGCGCGTACGCGTATATGAATGAAAGCGTGGGCGCATACGTCGGATATGATTTTTCTTCTTGCGATAACCATATTTTGAAGAGCAATTATGGGCTTTCGTACGTGAATTTCATTAAAGCGGGCGGTAAAAACGGTGTAATTACGCAATGTCTTTCCAACCCCAACTTTACGACGAGAAGCAATCTTTATACCTATTTTAACAGTACCTTGTCGCAAGTTGCAAACTGGGAAAGAATGAAAAATAGCGGTGAAACCAATGACGATTTCGCTCTTTTGCGCGATAACATTGGCAGAACGTTTACCAAAATGGTGCGCCTTGAAAACGCTGAAAACGAAGTGGCGTTTAACGTATTTGCGTATGGCGAAGCGGGGCTTTTCGATATGGTAAATTCGACGGCGACGCTTATCAACACTTCGCTCGATTATATCCCTGCAAACATGTACGTCTATGAACTTTCTGGCGGTACGTGCGACATTATCGGCTCTTTGAGAGTGTACGGGACTTCGGTGAAAGTGAATAGCGGTACGCTGACGGCGTATGGTAGAATTGCGTTTGGCGAAGTGAAAGAAAAAGCGTATAATTCGGCTGTTTCGACGGTGGACGAAGTGGAATACGTTTCTCCTAACGCAACCTGGAAAACGCTGTTTGATTGCAACTCGTGGAATCTTTCTTTCAATATAACGGTGAACTCTAATAGCGATTACGTTATAGACGGCAAGAGCTGGAAGTGGAGAAGTACCACTTTGGAAGGTAAGTTTAGCAGTGTTGATATTAGCGCGTATAAGAAAGGCTACTTGCATTTCTATATCTACTGCAGTGATATTTCAAAGGCAGGGGAATTAGGTCAAATTGAAATTACCTCTTCGGGCACGTGCGATAAAAATGAATACAACTGGAACCTTTCGGAATACGTTAAGAAAACGGGCTGGAATGAAGTTTGGCTGGATTTGTTTGCCGCAGGGGAAACGAACGGCGCGGCGGATTTAACGAAGATAAATTATTTGAGAATTTATACCTTGAACAGCTCGGCAACTTTCTATATTGACGAAATTGCAGTTGTAACCGATTAAGGCTATTTGTTGTAAAATTAAAAAGCACTAAGCGATCGAACGAACGCGGCGTGTGTGGCAAAACAAAAAAAGGCTAACGAAGTTTTTTCGTTGGCCTTTTATGCTGTCCAAATAACAAGGGTGTATTTTTTAAAACGTTTTTCGGGGGCGCAAGGGAATAAAAATGAAAAGAGAACGGGTAAAACCGTTCTCTTTTTGGCGACCCAAAACGGGCTCGAACCGTCGACCTCCAGCGTGACAGGCTGGCGCTCTAACCAACTGAGCTATTGGGCCAGGAATATATGCTTTTTTTGGTGGGCCTTCACGGATTCGAACCGCGGACCAATCGGTTATGAGCCGACAGCTCTAACCACTGAGCTAAAGGCCCGAATTCATTCTCGTGATTCGGTCATCACACAACGCTTGAATATAATATACCATTTTTACGAAAAAGTCAAGTGGTTTTTTGCATAATTTCAAAAAAAATTTTCGACAAAATAAAAAATATTTCGTTTGCATTTGTCAAAACTCGACCAAGGGATTTTTTTACAATGGATATACACGTAAAGCAAGGGGGTGGCGCATATGGAAATTTCCGCAAGCTGTCGCGGTAAAATTTTATATTTGAAATTAAGCGGTGAAATTGATGAGCATAATGCCGCGCGGGCAAGGCTGTCCGCCGATAGATTTGTCGACGATTACGCCGACAGCGAACGTGCGGTGGTCGATTTGTCCGAAGTGTCGTTTATGGATTCGACCGGGATAGGCTTTTTGATAGGACGATATAAAAAATTTAACCGCTACGGCATACCCATGTACGTGACGAATCCGTCAATGGCAACCGATCGAATATTGTCGATGAGCGGCGTTTATACGCTGATACCTCGCATTTGACGGGGGAGGAGGAGAGAAAAATTATGGATAATTATATGAAGCTGGAGCTTGCGGCGAGAGGGTGCAACGAGGGGTTTGCAAGAAGCGCGGTTGCTGCGTTTGCTTTGACGCTTGGGCCCTCGCTGTCCGAGTTATCGGATATAAAAACTGCCGTTTCCGTGGCGGTGACAAATTGCGTTGTACACGCTTACGGGAAAGGGGACGGGGAAGGAAAAATTGTTATTTCCTGCAAAATTGAAGAAGAGAAAACGGGGGGAGCCTTACATATCGAAATTGTCGATTTCGGTTGCGGTATTCCCGACGTGGATAAGGCGGTGCAGCCCTTTTTCACCACTTTGGAAAACGAAGAACGGTCGGGGATGGGATTTACCATTATGCAAACGTTTATGTCGGAATTTTCCGTATCGAGCGAACGAGGCGTAGGTACTGTGGTGAAAATGTGTAAAAAAATCGGCGGTCAATCGGCACTTTTAGAGGAGGATAGAGAACGGATACATGCTTGACGATAAAAGTACGATTGAATATATCCGAAAGGCAAAAATCGGGGACGCGCAGGCGAAAGAGCAGTTGATAGAGCATAACGTATCCTTGATTAAGTGTATCGTTAGGCGGTATCTTGGAAAAGGGGTGGATTACGACGATTTGTTTCAAATTGGCAGCATGGGTTTTTTAAAGGCCATTGCAGGGTTTGACGAGGGCTTCGGAGTGAAATTTTCCACCTACGCCGTGCCGATGATTGCAGGGGAAATTAAACGGTTTATGCGAGACGACGGCGCGGTGAAAGTGTCGCGCGCTATGAAGCAAACAGCGAAAGAGATAAACGCGTTCGTGGAAGAATACACGCTGTCCTGCGGCGTGCAGCCGTCCGTTTCCGTTATCGCTGAAAAATTTGGTATGGAAGAAGCGGAAACGGTGTTTGTTATGGGCTCGTCAAAAATGCCGCTATCCTTGTACGGCGGTGCGGATTTTAAAGACGGAAAGGAACGTGAATTGATTGAAACTTTGCCTGCCTCCGACGACCAAGAGGAATGGCTGGATCGGTTGCTGTTAAAAAACGCGATAGAGGCGTTGGAAGAGCGGGATAGGAAAATTATCGTATTGCGGTATTTTCGGGATATGACGCAAAGCGAAGTGGCGGAAAAAGTAGGCGTTAGCCAAGTGCAGGTATCGAGGATTGAAAATAGAATTATTAAGGAGTTTCGTAAGAAACTCGGCGGATGAGAG
This sequence comes from Candidatus Scatosoma sp., assembly GCA_045658805.1. Lineage (GTDB taxonomy): Bacteria > Bacillota > Clostridia > Christensenellales > Borkfalkiaceae > Scatosoma. The sequence continues at coordinate 20,752 of JAZOVQ010000040.1, read as the reverse complement.
GCGCGGAATACGAAAAAAATCGAAATTCTGCGTTTTTTCTTTTCAATTCGTTTTGAAAACGGGAAAAAGTTTGTTATAATATAGGTATGGATAAGAAAAAACAAACACAACAAGGATATTGGAAAAAGCTGTTCTCCTCACCGACGGAAGGTATGAGGGGCGGTCTTGCGTTCTCGTTTGCCTCGGCGGTGCCGACGGCAATGGTGTTGTTTGCGGTGTTGCTTATTGCATCGTTTACGGGTTGGAAATCGCATACCGACGGCGTGCCTAACGATTGGTATTTATACTGTATGCAAATTTTCGGGCAGTTGGCTTTCTTCCTTTCCGCGCTTGCGGCGCTTCGGATTACTCGCCGTCCCCTTAAACAAATGGCTGCGAAGCAAAAATGCCATTGGAAATATTTTGTGCTTGCCATTTTGTTGCAAATTGGGTTGTTTGCCTTATCGGAAGTGAACGGCTTGTTCTTGAATTTCTTGGGAAAATTCGGGTACGTGCACGAGCCTATGTACTTACCGTCAATGGACGGATTCGGCTTGGTTTGGGTGCTTTTGACGGTGGCGTTACTGCCGGCTATTTGCGAAGAATTCCTTTTTAGAGGCGTGGTTTTGGACGGCTTGCGTTCCTTTGGAACGGTGGGCTCCGTCTTGTTATGCGGCGGCTTGTTTGCTTTGTTTCATCAAGACCCTGCTCAAACCATTTATCAATTTTGCTGCGGCGCGGCGTTTGCTTTGGTTGCGGTGAAATCGGGGAGTATTTTGCCGACGATGCTGGCGCATTTTATCAACAACGCTATTATTTTACTGTTGACGGCGTTTGGATTGACGGAGTTTACTTCGCCTGTGTTTATTACGGTGATGTGCGTGACGTCCGTTTGCTTAATCGGTTCGTTGGTGTATTTGATTTTCTTTGACAAAAAGACGGGAAAGTCGGAAACGCAGACGTTGGAAGGGAGAAAAACCGAACGTAAGCATTTTGGCATATTCGTTTCGTTTGGCGTGGTTATTTGCGCGCTCAATTGGCTGACGACGCTGTTGTCGGGAGTGTAAGAGGAACTATGCAAAAGATATATTTCGTAGTGGTTGGAAAAATTAAAGAAGCGTTTTATCGTGAAGCGGTGGCGGAATACGTTAAACGTTTGTCAAGGTTCGCGAAAGTGGAAATTAAAGAACTTCCCGAAGGTGCAAATCCCGAAGCGGAAGCGGATGAAATTTTGCGCGCCTTGAAAGGGTACGTCGTTGCGTTGGCGGTGGAAGGGGAGAAGCTCTCCAGTGAAAAGTTGGCGCAAAAGATACAAAAATTGTCGGATAGCGGAAAGGAAATTTCTTTCGTTATCGGCTCGTCCTGCGGTTTGTCGGACAGAGTAAAAGATGCGGCGGATTTCAAGCTGTCCTTTTCGGATATGACGTTCCCGCATCAATTGATGCGCGTTATTTTGGCGGAGCAGGTCTATCGCGCATTTATGATAAATGCAGGCTCAACGTATCATAAATGATACGTTTTTAAAAAGAAGGACATTTTTTCATGGCGTTTGCGTATACTGCGCTATGGATATTTATCAAAAAATTACGCAATTTTATAAAACGGCAAAGATAGAAAGACGCATTGTCGGCAGCAGCTTATTCGGTAGGAATTTGTACGCTTTCAAAATTGGCGAAGGCTCGCCCGTCGGTATAGCGCAATACGCCATACACGGACGGGAGTTTATTACGGCGGAGTTGGCGTTGGCGCATATTCGTTACGGGGTGACGAGGGGAAGCGTTTGGGTTTTACCGCTTGTCAATCCCGACGGAGCGTTGCTGTCTGAAATTGGATTATCCACCGCAAAAGAAACGCAAAGGGCGTGGCTGTTACAGTTAAACGGCGGTGAGGATTTTTCTTTGTGGAAAGCCAATGGACGCGGTGTGGATTTAAACGTTAACTTCCCTGCAAAATGGGGAAAGGGTGTAAAAAATACAACGCGGCGCGGTGCGGAAAATTATATAGGAGAAAAGCCTTTTTCCGAGCCTGAAAGCAAGGCGCTTGGGGAATTTACCTTGGAAATTATGCCCGATTATACCGTAAGTTATCATACCAAAGGCGAAGAAATTTATTGGCATTTTAATCAATCGCCGCGCACCTGCCCTCGTGATATGGGGCTTGCGGAAGCGGTTGCGCAGGCGACGGGGTATTCGTTGGCGTATGCTGTGGGTAGCGCAGGCGGTTATAAGGATTGGTGTATTGAAAAATTGCAAATTCCTGCCATCACCATTGAGGCTGGCGCGGACAGTTTGGCGCATCCAATCGGCAGGGAAAAGGCGGAAGTGTTATTGCAAAGCAATAAAAGGGCGCTAAACGCCTATGCTTGCGCGGTATGGGAAATAAAAAATAAGAACACGGAAGATAGAATATGAAAAGATTGACGAGAGAAGAAAAATTTATGCGCGAAGCGATGAAATCGGCAAAGCGTGGGCTTTCGGAAGGGGAAGTGCCTATTGGCGCGGTAATCGTTTACGAGGATAAAATTGTGTCGCGTGGTTACAATCGCCGCGCGAAGCTTCAACTTGCTTCGGCGCATGCGGAAATGATGGCAATTGATAAAGCATGTAAAAAATTCCATTCTTGGCGATTGCCTGAAGGGTGCGAGCTGTACGTGACGTTAGAGCCCTGCCCGATGTGTATGGGCGCAAGCTTGAATGCAAGGGTGGATAAAATTTATTTCGGCGCCTATGAGCAAAAGGGCAGATCTCTTACTTCCGCGCTTGCGGACGCCAATCTTCTCAATCACAAAACCGAGGTGGTCGGGGGTGTGTTAGAGGACGAATGTTCAGCACTTCTCACTTCGTTTTTTGTGACAATGCGTCAAAAACAAAAGGAAGAAAAGGAAAGAAAAAAGGCGGCGGAAGCGCCAAACGAAGATATGTAAGTTTTCCTATGGAAAATTACGGAAAGAAAATTGTTGAAATTGCGGGTATTTAGTTGACTTAATTGTAGGAAAAATGTATTATTATGATATAGCTCCTGCGCGGCTCGCAGGAAAATGGGGAAAGATGAGAGGAAAAATTGAATAAAAGGCATTGTCGCTTTGGTTGCGACAGGGCCTTTCAACGTACATTGGAAAAAATTCCGACGGCGGTCGAGTGGGAAAACTTCATCGCCAAGGATAAAAAAATAAGGATGGTTACACATGATAACGCACGGCAATGAAATCAAGTTGTTTTCCGGTAACTCTAACCGCACGTTGGCAGAAGCGATTGCAAAAAGGCTCAATACCGAGCTGGGTGACATCGAAGCCTGCACTTTCTCCGATGGGGAAATCAACGTGCACATTGGCGAAACGGTTCGCGGTAGGGATTTGTTCATAATCCAATCTACTTGTGCGCCCGTTAATGAAAACCTTATGGAGCTTCTCATTATGATTGACGCGGCGAAGCGTGCTTCGGCTGGTCGTATCACGGCGGTTGTTCCCTATTTCGGGTATGCTCGTCAAGACAGAAAGGCTCGTTCGCGCGACCCCATTACGGCAAAGCTTGTTGCAAACCTTATTACGGCGGCAGGCGCTGACCGTGTATTGACGATGGATCTTCACGCTGAACAAATCCAAGGCTTCTTCGATATCCCTGTGGATAATCTTCTTGGCGGTCCTACGCTTTACAATTATTTTGCAAAACAAGGCAATATCGACGTGGTTGTTGCTCCCGACCTTGGTAGCGTTAAGCGTTCGAGAAGGGTTGCTGAAAAATTCGGCGTGCCCATTGCTATTATTGATAAACGTCGCCCTAAAGCGAACGTTATGGAAGTTATGAATATTATCGGCGACGTAGCAGGCAAGAGATGCTTGATGGTCGACGATATGATTGATACGGCAGGCACCATTTGCCAAGGCGCGCAGGCGTTGAAAGATGCAGGCGCTTTGGAAATTTACGCAGGCTGTACGCACTCCGTTTTGAGCGGTCCTGCAATTGATAGATTGAAGAAATCCGCTATCACGAAGTTGGTTATGTTGGACACCATTCATCTTCCCGACGAGAAGATGTGCGACAAGTTTGAAATTTTGTCCGTAGCAGACTTGTTTGCAGCGGCTATCGAAAACGTATATCTCGATAAGCCTATGTCCAAACTTTACGATTGATAAACAGAAAGAGAAACGTTCGTCGTCGCAGTTTTGCGGCGACGATTTTATCGAAGGAGGAGTTACATTCGTATGTATCTTATCGTTGGTCTTGGTAACCCCGAAAAACAATACGAAAAAACCTTTCACAATATGGGGTTTATCGCCGCAGGGGACGCGGCGGAAGCGCTGGGCGCAAAGTTTAAAAAGAAGGAATGCGAAGCTTCGGTTGCCGAAGCCTATGCTGGCGGCGAAAAGGTTATTATCGCCCGTCCTTTAACGTACATGAACAATTCCGGCAGGGCTGTAAAACAGTTGATGGCGAAATATAAAATAAGCGAAGATAAACTGATTGTGCTTTACGACGATTACGATTTGCCTAAAGGCAAAATCCGTATCCGTGCAAACGGAAGCGCCGGTACGCATAACGGCATGCGTAGTATTATCGGTGAAACGGGCTTGAAAGATTTTGCGCGTATCCGTATTGGGATTCGTGATGAAAACGTCAATATTCCCATTATCAATTACGTGCTTGCTGAGGTGCGCAAAGAGGATTACGAGCTGTTTGGCGAAGCTTGCAAAAAAGCGGGCGAGGCAGCAGCGGCGTTTGCCAAAGGTATGTCTATCGAAATGGTAATGACTCGGTTTAACTAACCGATAATACCGCACGTTAATTAAAAGTAATATTTATCCTGCAAGGGAAGAAAATGAAAAAAGATTTTTTAGAATTGAACATGTTGGGAGAGGAGTTTCTCCCGTATGAAGAAGATCTCCGCCGCGGTACGCCCACGGCGGTTTTCGGCGTTTCGGATTCTTTAAAATATTTACTTGCAGGGCTTACGCCTTTCCCCATTGTCTACGTAACTGCCGATGGCGTATCCGCAAGAAAGGCGGCGGAAAATATCGCTTCGCTTACGGGGAAACGCACGGAAGTGCTGGCGGCGAAAGACGAAGTTTTGCTCTATCGAAAGGCGTTGTCGAAAGATTCGCTTTTCCGTCGTTTGAACGGTATTCACGCTTTACAAACGGGTTGTCCCGTTGTTACGGCGGAGATTGACGCTTTGTTGCAATTGTTTCCCAAACGCCTGCCCACCGTCACTTTTACGGAGGGGGAGGAATACGATTTCGCTTCCCTGACGGCGAATTTGACGGCGCTTGGCTACGTGCGTAGCTTTGAGGTGGAAACAAAGGGTGTGTTTGCCTTGAGGGGGGATATTTTGGATATCTATCCCGTCAATGCTGAAAACCCTGTCCGTATCGACTTTTTCGGGGATACGGTAGAGAAGATTAAACCGTACGATTTGATTACGGGTAACCGCCTTACAGGGGTGGCTACCTTGACCGTTTTGGCTGCGACGGACGTTGTGGTTAGCGATACGGATAAGCAAAAACTGCCGCAAATTTTACAAGCTTCCGTCAAGGCGTTTAAGACGTCGGAAGCGTATACGAGAGCAAGGGAAATTGCCGAGGAATTGATTTCCGAACCCGAAACGGATAATCCGTTTTTGATGCCCGTTTTGGAAAATTCGACGGATTTCTTTTCTATTTTGCCCAAGGACGCAGTGGTTGTTTTTGATGAAGGGAAAACGCTTTGGGATAAGTTCAACGCTTTGTATAAGGAACACGAAGAGCGATTCCACCGCTTGCAAAACGGCGGCGAGGCGTTTGATTTTACGCTTGGGCAATACGTGGAAAGAGAGAGAATTTTGGAAGGAATTGCCTCTGTGCGCAGGGTTGCGATGCAGACGTTTACGGGCAATCCATTTTTCTTCCAACCGTTAAAGACATATAATTTTACAGCTACGCCTACCACGAAATATTTAAACGGTTTGCCTGCGTTATTGACGGATATCCGTAACTGGCGAAACGGCGGTTATCGCGTGTTGCTCTATTGCGGCGACGAAGCGAAAGCGGTGAAGATGAGTGAGCAGCTTGCGGAAGAATATATCTCCACAGTGAAGCTTCCCGATAGCTTATTCAATTTTACGGGCGTTTGTATTTTGGATAAACCTGTGGATAAGGGCATGGTCTTGCACGGTTGCAAGCTTGCCATTGTCGGTACGGGGGATTTGTATACCAAAGCCCGTGAAACCAAGCGTTTGCGCCGTAAACGCGGCGATATGTTTTCTGCTCCCGAAGTGGGGGATTTCGTCGTGCATGAAACGCACGGTATCGGTAAAGCCGTCGGAATGAAAAAGATTGAAACGACGGATGGGATTAAGGAATACGTTGCCGTTGCCTACAAGGACGGCGATATGTTGTACGTACCTGCGGAAAGCATGGACGTATTGTCCAAATACGTAGGGGACGAAAACCCGCATTTAAGCAAAATTGGCGGTGCGGATTTTGAAAGAGTAAAAGCGAGGGTAAAAGCCTCGTTGAAAAAGCTGGCGTTCGATTTGAAACAGCTGTATGCCGAACGCGCGGAGAACAAGGGCTTTGCTTTCCCTGAAAACGAAGTTTTCATGCAGGAATTTGAGGATGCTTTTCCCTACGAGCTGACGTTAGATCAGGCAAGCTCGGTACAAGAAATAAAAGAGGATATGCATTCGGGAAAAGTAATGGACCGATTGCTTTGCGGGGACGTTGGGTTTGGTAAAACCGAAGTGGCATTTCGCGCTATTTATCTTTGCGTTTTGGCAGGAAAGCAGGCGGCTTTGATGTGCCCGAGCACCGTGCTTTGCAGTCAGCATTTCAATACCGCAAGCGCGCGTTTTGCCGATTTCGGTGTGCGAGTTGCTTGTTTAAATCGTTTTAGTACGCCAAGAGAACAAACGAAAATTTTGTCGGAACTCGAAAAAGGGAATATTGATTTGCTTATCGGTACGCACCGATTGCTTTCCAGTGACGTTAAGTTTAACAATTTGGGGCTGCTCGTATTGGACGAGGAACAACGTTTCGGCGTGGAGCATAAGGAAAAAATTAAGCATTTGCGAAAGGATATCGATTGTCTTACGATGACGGCGACGCCCATTCCTCGTACCTTGCATATGTCCCTTTCGGGGATAAGAGATATTTCCACCATTCAAACGCCGCCCAACGAACGTTTGCCTGTACAAACGTACGTGGTAGAGGAAACGGAAACGCTGATTCGGGACGCATGTATTAGAGAACTTTCTCGTGATGGGCAAGTGTTTATTTTGTATAACAAAGTGGAGAGTATCTTCACCTTTGCGGCGCGCATCAAGCAAATTTTGCCCGAAGCGACAATCTCCGTTGCGCATGGCCGAATGGAAAAGAATACGCTGGAAAACGCCGTCTTGGATTTCTATGGCGGAAAGTCGAATATTCTTATTACAACAACGATTATTGAAAACGGAATCGACCTGCCCAACGCCAACACGTTGATTGTTATCGACAGTGATAAGTTGGGGATTTCGCAATTGTATCAATTGAAAGGGCGCGTAGGGCGCGGCACGCGGTTGGCACACGCTTATTTTACCTTTAAACCTGAAAAAGTAATGACCTCTAACGCTTCGGCAAGGTTGAAAGCCATTATGGAATTTACCGAGCTGGGTTCGGGGTATAAGCTTGCCATGCGCGATTTGGAAATTAGAGGCGCGGGCAACGTTTTAGGCGCGGAACAGCACGGTCATATGGATAAGGTGGGGTACGAGTTGTATTCCAAGCTTTTGAAAGAGGAATTGACGGGCGAAAGTCAAACGGTTGCCGAGTTGGATATTCGCGCAAACGCCTATATTCCCGAAAGCTACGTCGAATCGTCCGCAGGGCGATTGGATTCGTATAAGCAAATTGCCGAAATTGCAACGGTTGCCGATTATAAGCGAGTGTACACGTCCTTACAGGATACCTACGGTACGTTGCCGCAAGCGGTGGAAAACTTGCTTGTCATCTCCGTTTTGAAGAGTTACGCTGCGAAATTCAACGTGCGAAAAATCTCCTTAATTAAGGGCGTGGGGGCGCTGGAATTGCCGTCCTTGTCTGTTTTGGGGGACAAACGTATTCAGGCGGCGATGGATAAATATCATGGTCGGGTACGTCTAAATATGACGGAGGCACCCGTGATAGAGTTCTTCGGAGCGCGCCATGCGCAGGAATTGATGGCGGAAATGACAAAATTTTTGAAATTTGCTTTAACTTTCGCATAGTTTTTTGCTAAAAACGTTTGCACTTTACGATAAAATAGGTTATAATAGTATAGTGATATACGGATAAAAGGGTTATCACGCCTTTTTGCATTGTATTACAAATAGTAGGATAAAAAAATCGGAGCGATTTTATGAACAAAAAACACACATTTAAAAAAGCGGCGGCATTGTTGCTTGGCGTTGCGCTTTCGGTAGGCGCAACGGGCTGTAATTTCTTCCCCACGGACAGCGAAAAAGATCTTGCAAGAGAAGTTGCGGTTGTAAACATTTCCGAAAGTTTAAAAGGCGGCGAATATGATTCGGTTGCGAAGAGCGTAAACGAATTGATGGGTGACGCGCAAATTTTGAAGCGTGACCTCGTTGCTTATTTCCTTAGCACGGGTTATACCTACGTGGATAGCTATGGCTATACCTACGAAGATACCTTCAATATGCTTCTTGATGGTCTTATCAGCCGTGAAGTTATGATTCAATACGTTGTAGCATATTATTTGAAGACGAAAAATAAGACTGCAGCTGAAGTTAACGCTTACATTGATAGAGAAGCTGGCACCAATGAAAGATTGAAAAATGATTATAGAGATATTCTTCTCTATAAATATTTCTTGACTGATTGCGGTACGGGTTCGACGGAAGATTATGATAGAGCTATTTACAGCTTGAAGAAATCTATCAACGACGCGTTGGATTCTACGGAAGAATCGTACATCGTTGCAGGCAGCGAAGACCACGATCACGGTGAAGCGCGTACGATGCCCACCAATGCAACGGTTGAAAAATCTGATTATTATCCCACGGAATACGAAGTGTATACGGGCCGTAACTCGGTAAACAACTGCGGCGCGTATGAAAACGTAGAAGGTTCTACGCCCGTTACGAGAAAGAAGGCGTACAATGCGTTCCTTGCTAACTTGCAAAGCTACAACCTTGTAGACAAGGACGAAAATACTTCCGACGTTTACAACCTTGAATATTACTACGTAGAGCTTGCTTCTTCCCTTGCACAAGCATTGCTTAGCAAGTATAACGAAGCTATGGAAAGCGTAGCTATCAACAATTTGAGTGAATCGTACGTTCAGGCTAAATACGAAAAGATTTACAACGAACAAGCGCGCGCATATACCGCTGATCAAGCGACGTTTGCTACGGCAATGGACGGCGTGTCCGATACTTCGTTCGTATTGTACGGTAGAGAAAAATCGGCAGACGAAAAGTTCGGCTTTGTATACAACATTTTGATTCCTTTCTCGACGAGCCAAAACGTTAAATACACCGAAGCAAAAAACAGAGGCCTTTCGCAAGATCAAATTTACGAATATCGTAAGAACTTGCTTTCCGAAGTTAAAGGTAAAGACCTTCGTTCCAGCTGGATTTCCGAACATGACCATGCGGATTATTCCTACGTAGGCGAAGACGGTAAGGTTTACTTCTTCGAAGATAACTTCACCGACAACGCAAAATATGAAAAGCTTACGCAATATGCTGGTAAGTATGCATTCAACGGCGACGCAAGCGATAAAGCAAACGTAAAAGCGAACTCGGTTGACATCGTTGAATTTATGGACATCTTCGAAGGTTACATTGAAGAAGTGTCTGGTTGCGAAGCTACGAGCACTCTTAACGCTGCTTATAACGTAAATCTCGCTAACGGCGATTCCTATTACAAGAAGGAAAACGGCAAGAAAGTGGTAGATTACAGCAAGTTTGTTTATAGCACTGGTAAGGTTGATTTGGGTGACGTGTCCGCAGCTGATTTCTTCAAGGCTGACACTAACGCATACAAAGCACTTTCCGCTGTGAATGAATTGATGTTCGCATACAGCACGGATACGGGTTGCTTGAATACCTATATGGGTTATTCGGTATCTCCTTATTCGACCAACTTCGTAAAAGAATTTGAATATGCGGCAAGAGAAGCTGTAAACGGCGGCGTAGGTAGCTATACGGTTTGCGCAACCGATTATGGTTGGCATATCATTTACACCTCTTTCGTATATGACGAAGGCAACGTATACGGCGGTTACGACCACAACCAAAGAGAAGTGGAAGGCACCTTCTCGTATATGTTCTACGAATCGTTGAAGTCTACGGCGATTAGCAACTATACAACGGAAGAACAAAGCCGTGTGCTTAACAAGTATTTGGAATCGAGTGTAACTCGTTACCAAGAACATTATCAAGATCTCTTGGATCTCGATAACAATGCTTAATAGGGTATAAATCGAAGTCACGTAAGCCCGACTGTGTAAGGCAGTCGGGCTTTTATACGGGATTTTTGGGGAGTGAAACATTTGGCAATGAAAGAGAGAATACGTCTATCCGAACATTTTACTTATAGAAAACTTTTTCGGTTTGTATTGCCATCGGTGGTTATGATGGTGTTCGTTTCCGTGTACGGTATCGTAGACGGCTTTTTCGTTTCCTATTATGCGGGGGAAATGCCCTTTGTTGCACTCAATTTAATTTTTCCGTTTATTATGATTTTGGGCTCGGTCGGCTTTATGCTGGGTACGGGCGGTAACGCTGCGGTATCCAAAGCGCTTGGCGAGGGGGATCCCGCGCGCGCGAAACATATTTTTTCAATGCTTATTTATACGACGGTTGCGATAGGCGTTGTGTTGTCGGCATTGGGGATTGCGTTTGCGCGTCCCGTTGCAAGAATGTTTGCGGCAACGGAAAATACTTTATCGGCGGTGGAAAAGGAGCAGTTGATTGAATATTGCGTGGTATACGCGCGTATTATTTTGTTGGCGTTGCCAATGTATATGATACAAAATGCCTTTCAAGGCTTTTTCGTTACGGCGGAAAAGGCAGGGCTTGGCTTGTTTGTAACCATTGCGGCAGGGCTTGGCAATATGTTGTTCGATTGGCTTTTTGTCGGCGTATTCGGCGGTGGACTTGTCGGTGCGGCGTTTGCAACGGCGTTAAGTCAAACTCTGGGCGGCGTGCTGCCTTTGTTCTATTTCTTCCGTAAAAACGATAGCTTGTTGCGGCTGGGAAAAACAAAGTTTGAAGGTAGAGTATTTATCAACGTTTGCGTAAACGGTATGTCCGAAATGTTTACCAATATTGCGTTGTCCGTCGTGGCTATTTTCTTCAATGCGCAATTGATGTCGTACGTTGGTTACAGCGGCGTGGAAGCCTATGGAATCATGAATTATATCGGCTTTATTTTCATTGCGGCGTTTATCGGTTATGCCGTGGGAAGTGCGCCGATTGTCGGGTATCATTATGGCGCGGAGAATAGAAAAGAATTGAAAAATATCTTTTCGAAAAGCTTAATTATTGTGTCGGTGGCAGGTTGCGTTATGACCTTAATTGCTTGTATTTTTGCACGGCCGCTGTCGTTGATTTTCGTGCATAATAATCCCGAATTGCTTGCACTGACGGTTAGAGGAATGCGTATTTTTGCTCTTTGCTTTTTGGGGACGGGGATCAATATATTCGCTTCGTCTTTCTTTACGGCGTTATCCAATGGGGCTTTGTCCTTGTTGATTTCTTTCGTGCGGACCTTTTTATTTCAAATCATTTTCGTTTTATTGTTGCCCTTAATATGGCAAGTGGACGGAATTTGGGCGGCAACGGCGGTGTCCGAAACGGTGACTTTGGCGTTGACGGCGGCGTTGTGGATATCGCAGCGAAAACGGTACGGATATCTATAAACAAGCCACCCATGTACGCGTTGAATAATAAAAATATTAAAAGACGAGGTGTTAAAGCTCGTTTTTTTTTGCGCTTAAAACAGCGGGGTGAGTATAGCAAATACTGTGAAAGCACATATTAAGAGAGGTAAAAAGGGAAATTTTTATAAAGTGCTTGCATTTTTTGGTATTTTATGTTATAATATAACATAAACAATGAAAGAATTTTTCGGGGTGACGATATGACGAACGAAATTGTTAAAGCAATTATGGACGCGGAAGCGCAAGCGGCGGAAATCAAGCAAAAGGCTTTGGATGAAGCGGCTAAAATGATAGCGGACGCAGAAGCTCGTGCTATGCAGCAGGAGCTGGATTCCGCTGCGCAATGTAAGGCATATCGTGACACTGAATTGAAAAAAGCAACGGAGGAAGCGGCGGCAATTTATAAGCAAACGTTAGAGAAAAATGAGCGCAACGCAAAGGAATACTGCAACGCCGTTTTATCCAATTCGGAAATTTCCGTCAATAAAATCGTGGGGAGGGTAATCAGTGGCGATCGTTAATATGCGAAAGCTTCAGCTCATTGCCATGTCCTACGATAAAGACGCAATTTTAAATGCGTTGCAAAGGACGGGGGCCGTTGAGGTGAAGCTACACGCCGAAACTGAAAACACGGTGGTTCCGATAGAGGATGCTGAAAGGACGAGAAGTCTTTTGGCGTCTGTGGAAAATGCCCTTACCGTACTCACTTCGGCTGTTGAAAATTATCAAAGAGAACACAATCAAAAACCTGAAAAGGAAAGCGTTTTTGACGTTACTTATACCGAGTTTATGTCCGCTTGCGAATATCAATCGGAAGTGGAAGAAACGGTGTCCGTTGTCAATGATTTGGCAGACGAGCGAAATCGTTTAAAGGGGGAATTGTCCACTCTGCGTCGAAAAAAGGAAGGCGCACAAATTTATGCGGCGATAAAGGAGCCTTTGTCCAGCTTTGGGAATACCTATCGCACGCAAGGACGGCTTGGCTGTGTGGCAACAGCGCAAAAGGAGAACCTGAAAGCCGCGTTAAACGAAACGGAACTTTGCGCGTTTGAAACGCTTGCCGAGAATGGAGATCAAGCACTTTTGTTTGTTTCTTCGCACGTGTCCGTTGGGGCGGAAATAGACGGAATTTTGTCTACGTACGGCTTTGCTGATTGTCCGTATACGGGAAAAGAAACGGGTGAGGAAATTTATCGCGGATTAGAATTGGAAGAAAAACGTTTGTTGATAGCTTTAAACGAAAACGTAGCTACCATGTACGCGATGAAAGATAAAACTCGCCTTTTGAAAATTTACTGCGATTATCTTTCTTTCACGATAGAAAAAGCGCAGGTTTCCGAAAAATTACGCGCAACGGAGCGCACGTTCTTGTTGGAAGCGTACGTTCCTGAAACGGCGGAAACGCTGGTGCAAGAGGAAATTAAACAAGCGACGGGGTTGGCGTTTATTGAGTTTACCCAACCTACGGACGAAGAAACGCCACCGACGTTGTTGAAGAACAATAGCTTGGTCGGAAACTTCGAGGGGATAACCAATTCCTATTCCGTTCCCAATTATCGTGAGTTTGACCCCAACGCAATTATGGCGTTTTTCTATAGCTTGTTTATGGGCTTTATCATAGGGGATATCGGTTACGGATTGCTAATGGTGTTCGGAGGCGGATATCTTTGGTGGAAGAACCGCGCAAGACCGACGGGAATGTCAAGGCTTGCAGGCGCGTTTGCAATCGGCGGTATTTTCGCTGTGATTTGGGGCGCGTTGTTCAATTCGTTGTTTGGTTTTTCTATCTTCTCCACAACGATTATGCCTGACGCGCAGGAAAAGATGTGGGCATTGGTAGGCATAAAAGTACCTGCGGTTTTGATTATCGCAATGCTGATTGGTATCGTCCAACTATTTACGGGTTACGTTTGTAAGGCGGTGCAGGCTTGGCGCAGAGGTCAAATTGCCGACGGTATCTTCGACGGGCTCACCTGGGCGGTCTTCTCGGTGGGCGTCGCTTTGGCGATTATCGGTTTATTGGAGATAACGCGAGATAACGGAACGGTAATTTCTTTCCCTGCTTCGCTGGTAACGACGGGCGGCATTTTGGCGGGAGTCGGTTTGCTGTTAGCGGTGCTGACGGCAGGTAGAAAGGAAAAATTTGCAGGCAAATTTACCAAGGGTTTCGGCGCGGCGTACAGCGTTATCAATTACGCTTCGGACATTTTGAGTTACGCGCGTTTGTACGGCTTAATGCTGTCGGGTGCGGTTATTGCAAAAATTATCGCGGATTACGGCGGAGGCTTCGTGGTAAGCGGAAACGTATTGTTTATCATTCTCGGTATCGTGCTGTTGGTGGTGGGCAACGCGTTCAACTTGGTAATGAACTTGCTTGGCGCATATATCCACGACGCAAGATTGCAATACGTCGAATTCTACGGTCGTTTCTATGAAGGGGACGGCGAATTGTTCAAACCTTTGGGCGGCGAACACAAATACGTTTATTTGTTGCCGACGGGCAACGGCGGGCAAGCAAAAAGCGAAGCCGCTAAAAAATAATACAGCGCACGTTTGCGCAAACACATTAAAAAAGAAAAACAAAATCGGAGGATTTTATTTATGGGTTACTCAATAGCTATGATCGGTATCGCAGTATGCGTGTTGCTTTGCGGGGTTGGTTCCTGTTTCGGTCTGTATAAGACGAGCTCGGCGGCAGCTGGCGTTTTGGGCGAAGATCCTAAAAAGTTCGGTAAAGTAATGGTACTTGTATTGCTTCCTGCAACGCAGGGTATTTACGGCTTTATCATTGGTATTATCGCATCGGGTTCGTTGCAACAAAATATGCCTACGGCTTTGGGCTGGGCTATGGTTGGCGCGGTATTGCCTATGGCGCTTTCCGGTCTTATTTCGGGTATTTTCCAAGGTAAATCGGCTGTAAACTGTATCTACGCAGTGGGCAGACAGGAATCCCTTTCGGGTAAATTGATCGTTTACCCTGGTATGATCGAATTCTATGCAATTCTTGGTTTGATTATTTCCATTATGCTTTCGGGTGCAGTTGGTGCGCTTATTCCCGTTGTTGCGTAACGTATAAAATAAGGTATTTTTAGGATATGAGTACGCAACGGATTGTGGAAAGAATACTTTCCGACGCCCACGCGGAAGCGCAGGCTATTTTGGAAGAAGCAAAGGCAAAAGCGGCAAAAATTGTCGCTGACGCTTCTTTGCGCGCGGAAAAGGCTCGTTTGGAAACGGAAGCCGAAGTGCAGGAAAAGCGGAATAGTATTTTTGAAAAACAAGCGGCAAATGCGCGGTTGGATTCGGCAAAGGCACTCTTGGGCGAAAAGCGTAAAGTTATTGATTTGATTTATACGCAGGCGCTTGGGCGTTTGCAGGACCTTTCCGAGGAAGATTGCTTGAAATTGTCCAATGCATTGTTGGAAGCGTATGCTGAAAAGGGGGACGAGCTTTGCTTTGCAAAGAAATTCCCGTATAAGGCGGAAGTGGCGGCGTTGCCTATCGTGG
This sequence comes from Candidatus Scatosoma sp., assembly GCA_045658805.1. GTDB lineage: Bacteria > Bacillota > Clostridia > Christensenellales > Borkfalkiaceae > Scatosoma. The sequence continues at coordinate 5,366 of JAZOVQ010000040.1, read as the reverse complement.
CGGAACGCGCACTTACCATTGCACAGGACGATGCGGCGGTGAGCGGCGGTTTTGTGCTGAAAGGGGAAAAATCGGATAAAGATTTGTCTTACAGCACGTTGTTGGCGGTCGATCGAGATGCTTATCAAGCGGCGTTGGCGGCTGAAATTTTCAAGTAAAGTATAATAAAACTGATTAAAACGGATTACGGCGGAGGGTGCTATGGCGCACACAATGGACGTGACGTATACCAATGGACTGATTGCCGCGCGGGAAAAGTATCTTTTAAAAGATAAAATTTTCCGCTTTTGCGAATTGAGCGCGGAAGAGGTATTTCGGTCCTTGCTGGAAAGCGGTTTCGGCGGCGGCGCGGAAACGGCGGCAAGCGTATACGATTATGAAAATTTAATAACGGCGGAACAAGCGGCTTTGGACGCGTTCATTCGTGAATACGCTCCCTCGGAAGCGGAAAAGGCGTATTTGCTTTCCGCACGCGATTTTCACAACGCGAAAGCAATGGTGAAAGCGGCGTTTTTAGGACAGCCTTTTGAACGTATGTTGACGGGAGAGGGCTTGGTGGATAGCAAGCTGATTGCCGACTGTGTCGAAAACGGTAATTTTGCTCCTTTAAAGGCAGTCAACTCGTACCTGGGTGGGGCGTGTGAAGAGGCAACGGAATATTTACAAGAAAATTCGTCGGGGGCAAAAGTGGGCGGAATTTTTGAAAACGCCCTGCAAAATTATCTTTGGGAAATATCCAAAGGCAAGAAAGTTTTGCGCAAGCTTTTGGTTGCGAAAGCGGACATGACCAACGTCTTAACGGCACTTCGCTGCGGTGATAAAAATTTGGCGAAAGAACAATATTTATCTACGGGCAGTTTAACGGCGCAACAGCTTGACGCTTTGTTTTTGGAAGATAGAACACAGGTGGAACGCGCCTTTGAAAAGACTGCGTATTTGCATTTTGTAAAACAATGCTTAGATGCAAAGGAAAAGCGCATGCCGATGACGGAAGCGGAGAAGATAAAGGACGGCTACGACGTGGAATATTTTGCGTCGAGAAAATTCGATTTATCTAAAACCGAGCCGTTCTTGTATTACGTTTATCGCCGCAGGGCAGAAAGCGCAAACGTACGCGTTATCTTTGTTTGCTTGCTTGCAGGGTTAGGCGAGCATGACGTAAAAAAACGCCTTCGGGCATGGTAAGGACGGAGGTGGATTGTGACGGGCAAGATGGCAATCGTCGGCAACGGCGACGAAATTTTAGTATTTAAAGCGGCTGGAGTGGCAACGTTTCCTGCGGAAAATGATAAAAAAGCGCGTGAGGTTTTGCGAAAAATAGCAAAGGAATATCAAATTATTTTTTTGGCGGAAGATTTGGCAAAGCAATTGACGGAATTTTTAAAACGCTTTGACGAAGCACCCTATCCCGTAGTGGTAAGTATCCCGACGGGCGCGAGCGGAGGCTACGGCATGGAAGTGTTAAAAACGGCAATGGAGCGCGCATTGGGCGTGGACATTTTATTCCACAACAATTAAATTTTCTTCCGCAACAATTAAGCATTGTGCAAACGGCGAAATGAAACGTCGCCGTAGGGTAAAAAAATAGAGAGGACAAACGACAATGGCAGGTAAGACAGTAAAAATTTCCGGACCTTTGATTATAGCTGAAGGCATGGCGGATGCAAAGCTTTACGACGTAGTTCGCGTATCCGAAAAAGGCCTTATTGGTGAAATTATTGAGCTTCGTGGGGATAAAGCATCCATTCAGGTATACGAAGAAACGTCGGGGCTTGGACCTGGCGAAGAGGTATATTCGACGGGCGAACCCCTTTCGGCGGAGCTTGCGCCCGGTTTGCTTACGAGTATTTTCGACGGTATTCAAAGACCTTTGACGGCGTTGTATTTCAAGTATGGCGACCGTATTTCGAGAGGGGTTACCGTCAACAATATTGATAGAGAAAAGAAATGGCAGTTTATTCCCTGCGCGAAGGTCGGTGACGAAGTGCAAGAGGGGGATACCCTTGGTATTGTTCACGAAACGGAAATCGTTGAACATAAAATTCTCGTACCGAACGGCGTTAACGGCAAATTGCTTTCCATTACGGAAGGGGAATTTACGGTAGAAGAAACGGTGGCAACCATTCAAACAGCGCAGGGCGCAAAACCCGTATGCATGCTTAGGAAATGGCCCGTTCGTAAAGGCAGACCGTATAAAGAAAAACTCTCGCCCGATAAGCCTATGGTAACGGGACAGCGAGTTATTGACACTTTGTTCCCCATTGCAAAAGGCGGTGTTGCGGCAGTACCTGGACCTTTCGGCAGCGGTAAAACGGTTGTACAGCACCAGTTGGCAAAATGGGCGGATGCGGATATTATCGTCTACGTTGGCTGCGGCGAACGCGGCAATGAAATGACGGACGTTTTAAACGAATTCCCCGAATTGAAGGACCCGAAAACGGGTGAGCCTTTGATGAAGAGAACGGTGCTTATTGCCAATACTTCGGATATGCCCGTTGCGGCGCGTGAAGCGTCTATTTATACGGGTATCACCATTGCAGAATATTTCCGTGATATGGGTTATAACGTAGCGATTATGGCGGACTCGACGTCGCGTTGGGCGGAAGCGCTTCGTGAAATGAGCGGTCGTTTGGAAGAAATGCCCGGCGACGAAGGTTATCCTGCGTATTTGGCTTCTCGTTTGGCAGAATTTTACGAACGCGCAGGTATCGTAAAATTGCTTGGTTCGAAAGAAAAAATTGGTTCGGTTTCGGCGATTGGGGCGGTATCGCCTCCAGGCGGCGACTTGAGTGAACCCGTTTCGCAAGCTACGCTTCGTATCGTAAAAGTCTTTTGGGGCTTGTCCTCGGCGCTTGCGTACAAACGCCATTTCCCTGCAATCGATTGGCTTATTAGTTATTCCCTTTATGCGGATAGAATGAAGGATTGGTATGATGAAAACGTTAGCGCGGACTATTTTAGATACCGTCAGTTTATTATGACCATATTGCAGGAAGAGGCGGCTTTGGATGAAATTGTACGTTTGGTCGGTATGGACGCTTTGTCCTCTAAAGATAGGTTGACAATGGAAACGGCGAAAATTGTACGTGAAGACTATTTGCACCAAAATGCTTTCCACGAAGTAGACACGTTCACCTCGATGCATAAGCAATTTTTGATGTTGAAGCTCATTTACGAATTTAACCGTTTGGCAAAGGAATGCATTGATAATTATGCGGATTTGGACGACGTTTTGGCTTGTTCGTGCAAGGAAATGATTGGGCGAGCGAAGTATATTTCCGAAGAGGAAATTTCGCAGTTTGATGAAATTTTCAAGACGATGAATGCCGAATTGAAAGCGATTGCAGAAGGAGGCAGCGACGATGTTTAAAGAATATAAAACCATTCGTGAAGTCGTAGGGCCTTTGATGGTCGTGGACGGCGTTGAGGGCGTTACCTACAACGAGCTTGTGGATATCGTCAATACCAACGGAGAAATCCGCCGCGGTAAAGTTTTGGAAATCAACAGAGATAAAGCGGTTGTGCAGTTGTTTGAAAATTCGCAAGGGTTGCAAATCGCAGGCGCGAAAGCGAGATTTTTAGGGCACAGCCAAGAATTGGCTGTTTCCGAGGATATGCTCGGCCGCGTATTTGACGGTATGGGCAATCCCCGTGACGGCGGCGCGCCCATTATTCCTGAAAAGAAAATGGATATCAACGGCGAGCCTATCAATCCCGCCGCAAGAAATTATCCCAACGAATTTATTCAAACGGGGGTATCGGCAATCGACGGCTTGAATACGCTTGTAAGAGGTCAAAAATTGCCCGTATTTTCCATGAGTGGTTTGCCGCATGCGGAATTGGCTGCGCAAATTGCTCGTCAAGCAAAGGTAAGAAGCGGTGAATGTAAGTTTGCCGTTGTATTTGCGGCAATTGGTATCACTTTCGAGGAAGCGCAATATTTCGTGGATGATTTCAAGAAAACGGGCGCTATTGAAAGAACGGTACTGTTTACAAATCTTGCAAACGACCCTGCGGTTGAGCGTATTTCCACGCCGCGTATGGCGTTGACTTGCGCTGAATATTTGGCGTTTGAAAAGGGAATGCACGTGTTGGTTATTATGACGGATATTACCAACTATGCAGAGGCACTCCGTGAAGTTTCGGCGGCGCGCAGAGAAGTGCCTGGGCGTAGAGGGTATCCTGGTTATTTGTATACCGACCTTGCAAGCTTGTATGAAAGAGCAGGGCGTATCCGTGGGAAAGAGGGCTCCATTACCCAAATTCCTATTTTGACGATGCCCGAAGACGATAAAACGCACCCCATTCCCGACCTTACGGGGTATATTACGGAAGGGCAAATTATTTTGTCGCGTGATTTGTATAAGAAGGGTATCAATCCGCCCATTGACGTATTGCCGTCCTTGTCCCGTTTGAAGGATAAGGGTATCGGTAAAGGCAAGACGCGTGAAGATCATGCGGATACAATGAACCAGCTTTTCGCTGCGTATGCGCGTGGTAAAGAAGCGAAGGAGCTTTCCGCTATTTTGGGTGAAGCGGCGCTTTCGGACGTTGATAAATTGTATGCAAAATTTGCCGAAGCGTTTGAAAAGGAATATATCAACCAAGGCTTTACGACGGATAGAACCATTGAACAAACCTTGGATTTGGGTTGGAAATTGCTTCGTATTTTGCCGAAGAGCGAATTGAAGCGTATTCGTAAAGAATATATTGACAAGTATATGGCGGACGAAGAAAATAAGGACGAATAATTTATGGCAAGGCTGAACGTAAATCCTACTCGTATGGAGCTGAAAAAGCTAAAAGCTCGTTTAGCGACGGCGGTTAGGGGGCATAAATTGCTCAAAGACAAATCGGATGAAATGATTCGGCGTTTTACAATCATTTTACGTGAAACGAAAGCACTCCGCGATGCGGTGGAAGAAGAATTGCTGTCCGTATTAAAACAATTTTCGGTGGCGCGTTCCATAACCCCGTCGTTTGAAGCGGAAACGGCATTTTCCATGCCGTCCGTGGCGGTGCAAGCGGAATGCGGCGTGGAAAGCGTAATGGGGGTGGACGTACCCAAAGTATCTCTCGCGCAAGAAAAGCGCGCGGGGGGATTACCTTATGCGTATTCGGAAATTACCGGCGAAGCCGATTATTCGGTGGAAAAGGTATCCGAATTGTTACCGAAAATGGTTGCATTGGCGCAATCGGAAAAGACGGTGCGTATGCTTGCGGAAGAAATTGAACGCAACAAACGCCGCGTTAACGCCTTGGAATACGTTATGATTCCGCAATTGGAAGAAACTATCAAATATATCAAGGATAAGCTTGACGAAAACGAACGCCCGGCAGGTGGGCGTTTGGTGAAAGTAAAGTCG
>JAZOVQ010000039.1:0-40976 GCA_045658805.1 Candidatus Scatosoma sp. | reverse complement strand
GGCACAAATAATTGTATCCGATTCTGCGTTCTTATTTGGTGCGGACGAAGGGATTTGAACCCACACGGTGTTACCCACAGGAACCTGAAACCTGCGCGTCTGCCAGTTTCGCCACGTCCGCTTATTGCGTTCTTTTCACTTTTTTCTCGGTGAGAACTATTAACACCGAGGCGGGCAATTAAGCTAATCCGCTAATTTTTTAACTTTTACACGGAGAAACCGTAAACTCCGAGGCGGACAATCGTTCGTCCATCCGCTATTTATAAACACGAAATAACTTCCGTCTTTACCAATTCCCCTTGCTTACGCTCCAGTTTCCAAGCCTTGCCGCCGCTTGTTACACTTCCAACAATTTCCTCGTCTTCCAACACAATTGCCGCGTCGTTTTCCACCCCGTAAGCACAATCGTAATTATAACATACAATTTTATCGAAGTCAAGCATTCTTTCGCCATAATGCGGAGAAATTGTGCCGTTTATCCAGCCCAAACCCTTGTACATTGCATATTTTTCCCCGTCCGACGGCTCTGCATACGCCGAGTCGGTATAGATATCCGAAAACCAACAAATTGCGCCTGCGGACAGCCCTGCGAGAATAACGCCGCGCTCGTACGCATCTTTTATCAAAGGCAACAAACCCGATTTTTTCCAGCTTTCCATCATGAATACAGTGTCGCCGCCGCCAACGTAAATTACGTCCGCTTTTTCAAACTTCGCGCGCATTTTTTCCATATCCACTTCTTTAAATACAGTCAACGCAACGTCCGGTTTGATATTGAACACCCCTGTGTATACCTTATGGAACGTGTTATAATAAGGCATATAATCATGGCTGGCTGTGGGAAGAAACAAAGCGTTGGCTCTGTTTTCCCCTGCGCGCTCTTTTGCAAGCTTGGCAATATATTCGTCAATTTTCAGCGTAGTTCTTTCACGAAGCTCCCCACCGCCAATCGCTATGATTTTTCTCATTTTTTCTTTCCTTTTTGCGCCCATTACGGGCGTTTTTCACTTATTTTGTGCCGAACAATCTATCCCCTGCGTCACCGAGCCCAGGCAAAATGTAGCAGTTTTCGTTTAAGCATCTATCCACCGACGCCACGTACAAATCAACGTCAGGGTGATCGGCAAGAATACGGCGAATCCCCTCAGGCGCGCTTACGATACAGCAAAGCTTGATTTTGGTAACGCCTCTTTTCTTAATCATTGTAATAGCGTCCGACGCGCTGCCGCCCGTTGCAAGCATGGGATCGACAACAATCAACGTACGCATTTCCGCATCTGCGGGCAATTTGCAATAATATTCCACAGGTTCGTGCGTGTCGTGGTCACGATAAAGACCGATATGTCCGATTTTTGCATTGGGGATTAACTTTTGCACACCCGAAACCATACCCAAGCCTGCGCGCAAAATGGGCACGATACCTACGGCTTTACCCGAAACCATTTGACATTTCGCCACTTCAAGCGGCGTTTGTACGTCCACTTCTTCCAACGCCAAATCCTTGGTCGCTTCGTACGTTTCAAGCATTGCAATTTCTTCTACTAACTCGCTAAATTGCTTGGTTTGCGTATTGACGTCACGCAAAAGAGCAAGCTTGTGTTCAAGCAATGGGTGTTGTACGTGGTGAAATTTCGGATTGTTGTAAAATTCAAGCTGTTCCATAGTTTTATCTCCCTTTGGTTTATTTACAATATTTTTCTTCAATGGCTTTGATTTTTGCGATACGGCGGTCGTGGCGTTCGCCCCCCTCGTATTCGCAAGTTAAAAAGGCGTGTACCATTTCTTCCATTAGACCTACGCCGATTACTTTTTCGCCAAACGCAATCATGTTGGCGTCGTTGTGATAACGAGTGTATTTCGCGCAATAGACGTCGTGGCAATGCGCGCAACGAATCCCCGGCACTTTGTTGGCAACGATAGACACACCGATACCCGACGAGCATACCACGATACCGCGGTCACATTCGCCCTTAGCAACGCTTTCCGCCGCCGCCAAAGCGAAATCGGGATAATCGCAAGAATCGTTCGTATACGTACCGAAATCAACGTATTCGTGACCAAGTTTTTCCAAGTACGCCATAACGGATTTTTTTAAATTGAGGCCACCATGGTCGCATGCAATAGCAATTTTCATAACTTTTCTCTCCTTATTTTTAGGTGTGAAACCTACAACAAACTGTCGATACCAATTTGTTCAACCTGCTTGTCTTTCTTCGGTCTGCCACGCTTTTTGGGCGTAGCCGAAGCCGTAGTTTTGGATTTTGTTGCACGCGGTTTTCTTGGCGCAGGTAACTGTGCGTACGCTTCCAAGCGCAACTTTTCTATCAATACGGGAATGCCTGCCGACAAAAGCTGGAATACGTAACGATAGCATTCCAAATCCCTGCCGTAGGGGTCTAACACTTCGTATCCCGTAATTTCCGCAAAGGAATAGACGTTGTTTTCAATATTTTCCTCGCCTGCTTTGCGAAGCACACTCCAACGCATATCCATTAAGAAATCTCGTTGCGCTTCCGTCATACAAACGACGGCAAAAGCGTCCTTAATCGTCCTTGCGGTCAACGGCGTTGCGGAAAAAGTTTTCACTTCGTAACCGTGCTCTATCAACGTTTGCGCTGATTTGGGATTGATACCGTCCCCCCTTTGCGCCTTAATGCCTGCCGAGCAAACGGAAAAACCTTTCCATTTTCGCTGTTTCAACTCCACCTTCAACAATACTTCCGCCATAGGCGAGCGACAGGTATTGCCTGTGCAAACAAACACTATTTTTTTGTTTTTTGTTGCTTTCATCTCGTACCTGCCCCCTTCTTTCGTATTTTTTAAATGCTATTGTGCGGTACGTCCACCGACGTACACGCCTTACGCAAACGGTTCAAAACGCCCGTCATGACGCCCCCCGTTTTGGAAGGCTCAATGGTAATGAGTACGTCGCAAATTTTCTCCGCTTCTCTAAGCAATTCGTATAAACGATGCGCCATTTCCGATTCCGTTTTACCAAAATCCAACGCAATTGCGCCTGCCTGCTCGAACAAAGGCAGCAATCCGCTTTCGCAAAGCACCGCCACGCGCTTGTTTTGGGCGCGTTGTTTTGCGAGCTCTGCCATAGCATTTTCCAAGTCCGCTTGCGCAAACAACATAGTTTGGCAACGCGGCGCGTAATGTTTATACAGTACGCCCGGGCTTTTCACCCTTTCGCCCGATTTTAAATCGGGTACGTATTCACCGCAGTCCCCCACGACCTCGGCTATCATTTCTCTTGTAATCAACCCTGGACGGAGTATTACGGGAATGTCCCCCGTCACGTCGCAAACGGTGCTTTCGATACCGCCGTCGCAAACACCGCCGTCCAAAATGAGTGGAATTTTTCCCTCAAAATCCTCATACACGTGCGCCGCCGAAGTGGGACTAACGTGCTTGGAAAGATTGGCGCTGGGTGCAACGATGGGCATATCCACCGCGCGTAAAAACGCCTGCGCTCCCTCGTGCGAGGGAATGCGTACCGCCAACGTTTGCAAACCGCAGGAAACGTATTGGCTCACTTTTCCCGTCGATGGATAGACAAGGGTAAGCGGACCGGGTAAAAACGCCTCGCGCAATTTTTTCGCATACGGCGGATCAAAATCAATAATCTTTGACAAATCATAATCAGAATGGACGTGCGCAATCAAGGGATTGTCGTTAGGACGTCCTTTTATTTCGAAAATTTTTTGTACGGCGCTATCGTCAAAGGCATTGCCGCCCAAGCCGTACACCGTTTCGGTAGGCATTGCCACAACGCCGCCGCTTTCTATAATTTTTTTCGCTTCCGCCAACGTTTGGGGAGTGATTTGTTTAATTTCCGTTTTCATAATCTAAACTTAAAAAGGCATTTCGTCGTCCGCCGCCTTCAAATCGCTTTTGCGCATAGGCGGTTCGGGCGGAATATAATCGTCGTCAGGCGCAACGTATTCCTCGTCGTAATCGTAACTGGGAGGCGGCGCCGTAGTATATTCGGGCGGTTCGTCCTCGCGGTTTTGCTCGTCCACGTCCACGAACTTGGTGCATTCGCCGATGAACTTCAAGGACACTCTGCCCTGTTCACCTGCTCTGTGTTTCGCCAAAATCAATTCGGCTGCGCCTTTGACCACCTTACCCGTAGCCAATTCTTCCGCGGTTGCCAACGCTTCGGGACGGTTAATGAACATTACGATATCCGCGTCTTGCTCGATAGCACCCGATTCACGAAGGTCGGAAAGCTGCGGTTCTTTCGATTGAATACGTCTAAGCTGAGAAAGCGCGATAACGGGCACTTGCAATTCCTTTGCCATAATCTTCAAATCACGAGTAATGGACGCAATTTCTTGTTGTCTGTTTTCGCTGCCTGCCATTTTCGAATCACCGCTGGACATAAGCTGGATATAGTCGATCATGATTAAATCCACGCCGCCCTTGGTCGTCTTTAAACGACGGCACTTGGACAAAATTTCCGCAGGCGTTACTCTGGACGAATCGTCAATATAAATATTGCTCTTTTTCAATTGGTCGCTGGCAAGCATAAGCTTTTTCCATTCCTTCGCGCTAAGTTCGCCCGAAAGCGCTTTACCCATGCTCACGTTTGCATACGAACAAATCAAACGCTGTACAATTTCCGATCTCGGCATTTCGAGCGAGAATACGGCACAGGTCTTTCCTGCACGCAAGGACGCGTTTTCTACAAGGTTCATTGCAAGCGAAGTTTTACCCATACCAGGACGGGCTGCAAGGACAATAAGCGCCGAGGGTTGCAACCCGTTGGTCATTTTATCCAAACGCTTGAACCCCGTAGGAATCCCCTTAAAGGAAGTGGGATCGGATTGCAACATTTCAAATTTGTGCAATACTTCCCCGATAATATCCCCGTCGTCCATACCGAGCAAAGACGATCTTTCCGTTTGTTTGGAAATGTCGTAAATACTCTTTTCCGCAAACGCAAGCGCCGAGGATTCGTCCGTGCTTTTCATGGACGCTTCGATAATTTTTCTCGACGCGCGGATCAAACGGCGGTTAAGGCTATCACGGGAAATAATTTCGTGATAGGATTTGTAATTTGCCGCCGACGGCGTAATTTGCGTAAGGTCGGTAAGATATACGATACCGCCTGCTTTTTCAAGGCTTCCCTCGCTTTCAAGCTGGTCGGCAACCGTAACCAAATCGACAGGTTTTCGGCTGTTGAATACCGCTTGCATTGCGCGCAAAATATACTTATGCGATTCTTGATAAAAATCGTCCTCGCTAAGCTTATCTACGATATCCGCCGCTATTTCATTGTCAATGAGAATACACCCAAGAAGCGCCATTTCGGCATCTCTGTTATAGGGCATCGCATTCACTTCATTTGCCATAATTTTTCTCCCTTTATGTGTTTATCAATCGAGCAAAGATTTAAATTCTTCCAACGTATTTTTAAATTCTTCCATTGCCGCTTCGAAAGGCGCTTTGGTCGTCAAATCGACGCCTGCCTTTTTCAAAATGGAAACGGGGTCTTCGCAACCGCCTGCCGAAAGGAATGCAAAATAATCTTTCACCGCTGGCGCCCCTTCCGTCAAGATACGCTTAACGATAGAGATTGCCGAAATGATACCCGTTGCGTATTTGTATACGTAGAATGCGCTGTAAAAATGAGGAATTCTTGCCCATTCGTACGCGATTTGTTCGTCGTGCACAATGCCGTCGCCGTAATATTGCTTATTCAAAGCGTAATAGGTTTCGTTTAAACTATCCTTAGTCAACGCTTCGCCGGCTTCCGCTTTGGCGTGCGCAAGCTGTTCAAATTCGGCAAACTGCGTTTGACGGAACAAGGTCGCGCGGAAGCTGTCCATATAATAATTGAGAAGATATTTCTTCAAATTTTTATCCGTAGAATTTTTATAGAGGTGCTTTAAGAGCAACACTTCGTTTACGGTGCTGGCAATTTCCGCAAGGAAAATGGTATAGCTTGCCTTTGCGTACGGTTGCGCTTGTACCGATTTATACGAATGCATTGCATGTCCCATTTCGTGGGCAATGGTAAACACTTCGTTGGTCGTTTGTTGATAATTGAGCAAAACGTAAGGGTGCGCGTCGTAAATACCTGCCGAATACGCGCCGCAACGCTTGCCTTCGTTTTCGCAAACGTCAATCCAGCGTTCCTCCTTGGCTTTGCGCAAAAGCGCTTGATAATCTTCACCCAAGGGCGCAAGACCTTCAATTACCAAATTGTACGCTTCTTCAAAGGGAAGCTTGATATCCGAATCTTCCACCAACGGCAAGAACAAATCGTACAAGTGCTGTTCGGGCAAGCCCAAAACTTCCTTACGCAAGGAAATGTATTGGTGCATAGCAGGCAACGCGCCGTGTACCGCTTCAATCAAGTTTTCGTACACAACGGGGTTTACGTCCTCGCCTGCCATTGCCATCTCCATACAGCTGCCGTATTTTCTAACCGTTTTATAAAATACGTCTTTCTTTACGTTGCTTGCGTACGTTTGCGTAATGGTATCAATTAAATTGATATATGCTTGATAATATTTTTCAAACCAATCCTTTCTTTCTTCTGCACTGCCCGTATGCAAAACAACGCCGTACATACCGTGGCTCATTTGCATTTCTTCGCCGTTTAACGTTGCCTTGGGCAAGTTCAAATTGGCATTGTTGAGCATAGAAAATACGCTTTGGAAATCCCCCATAACGTCACTGCCGAGGGTGAGAATTTTCTCTTCCGCTTCGCTTAAAACGTGCGCTTTTGCTTTGGCAACTTTGCTCAATTTATAATCGTAGGCTGCAAAATCGGGATCGGCAATAAAGGCGTTTAAACGTTCTTCGGGCAACGCCGTCAATTCGGGTTCCACGAAGGACAAGCCTGCAAACACCTTGGAAAACAACGCCGTTACCATAGCAAGCGCGGAAGTATATTTTGCCACGCGTACGTCTTGGTCGTGCGAAATGTTTGCATACAAATACAATTTTTCCAAGCGGCGTTCGATAGTGTCGCAAAGCGTCAAGCAATTTAACAACGTTTGTTTATCGCCAAGCTTGCCTTTAAACGCACTGAAATCGTAATTGGAATATTCCGTTTCCACCGCTTTATATTCCGCGTCCCACGCCTCGTCGTTTTCAAAAACGTCCGAGCGTTTCCATTGCAAAGAAGGATCTACGTCTTTTCTTTCTATCATAATTTTTTTATCTTTCCTTTAAATTTTCAAAAGTTTTTTATCCACTAAATGGTAACAACCTAGTCACACCGTCCAATTACCTGCCAAGTCCAATTGAAATACTAGAGGCAACGGTACGCTGCCCGTCCAACGAACTGTAACAGCAAAGTCACACCGTCCAATTACTTACCAAGCCCAGTTGAAATACTAGATGCAACGGTACGTTGCTTAATTTTTGAAGCTGTGGATAGGCGCAGGAATATTCCCCCCGCGGTTGATAAGCTTGGACGAATCCGTTTTATGCACAGGCAACACAGGCGCGCGGCCCAACAGCCCGCCGAAATTAACCTGATCCCCAACCGTCTTACCAGGCGCAGGGATAATACGCACTGCCGTCGTCTTATTATTAATCATACCGATAGCGGCTTCGTCCGCAATCATTGCCGCAATGGTCGTTGCAGGGGTATCGCCAGGGATAGCAATCATATCCAAGCCCACGCTGCATACGCAGGTCATTGCTTCCAGCTTATCCAAATTGATTTCGCCCTTTTCCGCCGCCTTAATCATACCGATATCTTCCGACACAGGAATAAACGCGCCCGAAAGTCCGCCAACTCTCGACGAAGCCATTACGCCGCCCTTTTTCACCGCGTCGTTCAAAAGCGCCAACGCCGCCGTCGTACCGTGACCGCCTACGCATTCGATACCCAATTCTTCCAAAATTTGCGCAACCGAATCCCCCATTGCAGGCGTGGGCGCCAACGACAAATCCACGATACCAAATTGACCGTTCAAACGCTTTGCCGCTTCTTTTGCAACCAACTGCCCTGCACGGGTAATTTTAAACGCGGTACGCTTAATCATTTCCGCCGCTTCCGTCAAATCCGCATCCGGGATTTGTTCCAAAGCATGCTTCACAACGCCAGGGCCCGAAACGCCTACGTTAATTACTACGTCCGCTTCGCCTACGCCGTGGAATGCGCCTGCCATGAACGGGTTGTCCTCAACCGCGTTACAAAATGCAACCAACTTCGCCGCGCCGATACCGTCCGCATCCTTGGTCAAAAAAGCCGCTTCTTTAAAGGTTTCGCCGAGTATTTTTACCGCTTCCATATTGATACCCGTCTTGGTCGAACCAACGTTGACGGACGAACAAAGGCGCTTGGTCGTTGCAAGCACTTCGGGAATGGTTCTAATAAACGCGCGTTCATACGCCGCCGTTGCCTTATGCACCAATGCCGAATAGCCGCCCAAAAAGTCGATACCCAGCGTTTCCGCCGCATCGTCCAATGCCTTACCGATAAGAGGCGCCTTTTCAGGGAACGCCGCGCAAAGCAAGCTGACAGGCGTTACCGATACACGCTTATTGACAATGGGAATACCATATTCCCCCGACAAATCGGAGGCAACCTTTACGATATTTTGAGCCTTAGAGCAAACGAGATCGTACACCTTTCTTGCCGTTTCCTCCGCCGTGTCGCGGATACAGCTCAACAAGGATATACCCATCGTAATTGTACGTATATCCAAATGCTCCTTTTCCACCATTGCGATGGTTTCCAATACGTCCTTATTACTGAACATAATCTCTCTCCTATCTCGCCTTAAATGCTGTGCATTGCGTTAAAAATATCTTCGTGCTGCATGGAAATGGACATGCCGATTTGTTTACCAAAATCGCTACATTCCCTTGCGAGCGCCGCAAGCTCCATCGTCGTTTCCGACAAATCCGCAATCATAATCATGGCGAAATATTCCCCTAAAATGGTTTGGGAAATATCTTCGATATTTGCACCCTTTTCCAAAAGGAAATTGCTCACCTTTGCGATAATACCCTTTCTATCCTTACCCGTAACGGTAACGACTGCTCTCATAATACCTCTCTCCTTTTTCTTTAATTTTCATCCTCAACCTGCGCTTCGTTTACCTCTTGCGCTTCGTCTTGTTCTTCTTCCTCATATTCCTCGTCGTCCACTTCTTCAAATTCCAAAGCGTGACGTTCTAAAATTTCATATTGAATTATGAAGTTACTTTGCGAAACGTAACGAACGTAATCCCCGCTTTCAAATGGCGGCAAGGACATTTCGGGATCGCAATACGTTTCACGTTCCATCCATTCGCTTTTCTTCTTATTCCACGTTTCAAACACGCAAGCGATAACGTCAATGTTATCCTTTTGCAAGCTTTTTTCATCGAAACAATAGAAATAGTTTTTCTCTTCCATTTTCAAGCCTTCGGATACGTACGAAAGCATCTTGAAATAACGGCGCACGCGGCTGAATTTAATCCCCAAAAACGGGTAACAGAAAATAACGTACACCGCCGTAGCGACGTATACGCACGTTGTCGGCAACGCTTGCATCGGGTCTTCATACGGCAAAGATATATAATACATTAGCCACGATATACAAAAAATCAGGTACGCCAAAGTAACCGCTATAAACGTCCACCAAATTCTTTGTTTTTGTTTGTACACGCTCAAATAATGTGCGTCATTGTATACGGAGGTCATCATACTCCTCTCTCCTTTTACCGAATGTATACTGCTCCATTCGTTTTTTTATTTTTTTATTATTTTTCGTAGATAAACAATACGCCGAGTGTATTTCTACCGCAATGGCTGGTAACTACCGAGCCTGCTACCGTTTCAAGCACTTCGTCGAACTCGAACAATTCGGCAACCTTTTCTTTTGCAAGCGCAACCAAATCCGCGTCCGCCGTCGAATGCGTTACGAAACAACGCGTCTTATCATAATTGGGATATTTTTCTTTCAAATCCTCTACGTATTGCTTAATGCACATTTGCATTTTACCGCGGTATTTTTTCGTGCCGATAAGTTGACCTTTTTCCATTTCGATACAAGGGTGAATTTTCAAAAGGTTTGCGCCGTACATTGCCATTTTCGACACTCTGCCCCCCTTGTAAAGATAATCCAAGCTATCAGGTACGAAAGAGGTGTTAACGCGTTCTCTGCAAGCGATTACCACTTCTTCAATTTCTTCAATACTCTTGCCAGCGTCGCGCATATCCGCCGCCAACATAACCAACAAGCCTTGCCCCGTAGACAATGCCATACTGTCTACTACGTGTACTTTACCGCCGAACTTTTCCGACGCCTGCTTTGCTACGTTGTGCGAAGCCGAGCTCTTTGCCGAAATATTAAAGTGTAAAATTTCATCGCCGTATGCAAGCTGTTCTTCAAAGAACTCTTCATAATCCGCAATGCTGGGCGCGCTAGTTTTGGGGAGCATTTTCTTCTCCGCAACAAACTTAAAAATATCTTCGGGCGTAATATCCAACCCATCGCTGTACGATTTGCCGTCCAAGTTTACTTGGATACGCATAATGCCGATGTTTCTTTCTTCCGCCAACTTACCAAGATCGCAGGTGCTGTCTGATGTAATACGAATTGCCATAATTTTCATTCTCCTTAACTGTATGTTGCTATTTTATTTTCTCGCCGACCGCAAGCGGTCAAGCCCTTAATTTCCCTTTTTAGAAAAAGATATTTTCAAGCGTGTCTTTGTATTCAATTGCCCATTCGGGAACCACGCCGTAAACGTCCGTCGCTTTATAAAGCGAATTGCGCAAATGCGAACCTTGATATTTCGTTTCCTTATAACGGCTGTCGCAACTGTTGTCGCGGTTGTCGCCCAAGAAAAAGATTTCGCCTTCCCCCACTTCGTATACAGGGAAACTATATTTCGCTTTGTTTTGATAGCAGGGCGTATAGCCAAGCGCTTCTTCGTCCAACGCCGTCCACACTTCCTCGCCGCTGTACTTGATATAAATTTGTCCTTGCTCACATCGTACGGCGTCCCCTTCAACGGCAATCAAACGCTTGATTAAAAATCCGTCTTTAATGCTTTGACATTCGGGATAATTCTGCACGTCCACCACTATCACGTCGCCGCGCTGTAAGCCCTCGCCGTCCTCTACGTAGCGCATCAATAGCTTGTCCTTATGCATCAACGTGCTGTACATGGACATACCATCTACCTCTACGCCGCCGTAAGTGTTGGTGAAGTAAAACCGCAGGGATAATACCGCCGTAACTATTAGCAAAAGGATAACGTAGAAGCGTACGGTTGCGCGATCTTCACGGTATCCGTAATGCGCTTCGTACAGCTCGCTGTCCGTTAATTTTTTTTCTTTTTTATTGGTCATTCCTTGTTTCCCTCTACGCTTTTTATGCGTTTTTTGAGTTCGTCACGGCTTAAATTGACGTATTTTTTACAGGTAAGACACTGCAATTTCACGTCCGCGCCCAAGCGCGTAATCGTCCACGCAACCCCGCCGCAGGGATGCGCCTTTTTCATCGTAACCGTCGTATTTAATTGCAACGAGAATGCTCGTGTTTCCATACGCTCCGTCCTTTTAATCCGCTATATATCCATTATATCTTCGCTATATCTTTGCAATATTATAAGCGGTCATTACAACCAAAGGATATTGGTAATGCAATATTCCTCTTCTTCGCCTGCGCAGCTAAACACAAGCGCGCTGCCGTCGGAGAAATTTTCCAAAGGTCTGCCGTACGTTTCGCCCTTAAAATCCGCCGCCTTTAAAATGATACGCTTCCACTTACCGCCGCCGCGCACCATTGCCAAGCAACTGTAACGGTCGGATAAATTGCCAACGTCCGCAACCTCAATGCTTATCTTTAATTCTTGAGAAACTTTCGAATATGCATCAAATTCCAAAAGCGCGTTTTCTCCTGGCAAGTATCGAGGCGAACTAATTTTATAGGTACGGAAACCGCCTACCGAATGCACGCCTTCAATGCCGCCGTAGCCCACCGCTTTCTTGGGTACCGCCTCGCTTTCCATAAAGATATTTGCGATAGAATAAGCGTTGTGGTCCGCTACGCTAAATCCGTCTATGTTATCCCCTCTAAACACGACGCGGTTTCTAACGGCGCGATCGTTGGAAACAGTCAAGCGTTTGGACGTAATTTTAGACATTACGCAAAATCCGTTGATATATTTCGCATACGCATACGCAAATACCGCCGTTGCCCCTTCAAAGGGTTTAACGGTATGCGTGAATTTACCGTTTTTCACCATGCGTCCCGGCGTTTTATAGATACAATGCCAATCACGATAAGTCGATTTGGTTTTTACGTCCGCTTCGGCATAAACAATGCCTGCTTCTTCCAAAATACCTTCCTTATCGCACGCCACGTCAATAGCTAAGCCCTCCGACGTTTCTTTCAACGTTACGTTTAAGGTATCGGGAATGTAAATTTCTCTGCCCTTCAAATTCTTTTCTAAGAAAAGGTCCAAATCCACCAAGGCGTTAGGTCCGATACAAGCCCCCGTATCCGAGGAATACGCCAATGCGTTTCCGTCCGAATTGCCTATTCTCGCATAGGTATCGTACGCTCTGTCGCAATCGCAGTTATGATCTCTGAGCGCGCAAAGCATTAACACAGGGCATTTAACGTACGTCGCGTAAGACTGCGCTTCCGCCGCCGCAATATAACGATGCCGCGCGTCACTGAGATTGGACGCCAAATTTTCGCCGAATTTAGAACTGTTTAAGAAAGAACGCCAGCCCGTTGCGTTGATAGGCACGCCGCATTTCACGTCGGGCGAAAGCAAAGTTTGCCAAGCAATTTCCCCGCCCGTTCTAATCCCCACTACGCCAACGTTGCCAACGTCCTCGCGAGAACGGAGATATTTAACGGAATACAAAGCGGTGTACGTCCATTCGAACCAAGTGCTTTCTTCGGGGGAGAAATCCTCCTCGCTTTCCAAGCCCTGCGCTTGTTCATAATTGCCATAGGCAATTGAATTGGGATAAACCGTACGCTGTACGTCCGCGCCGTCCGCATGCATTTTACCCGAATAATCGGGCATCAATACAGCGTAACCCTTTTCAATGAAATAATTCATTAAATCCTCGTTTGCGCTTTCGCCTGCGTCGGGCAATAACAATACGGCAGGTTTTTTCGCCGTACCGCCTGCGGGCTTGCCGAAACGAGCGTATATGCGTACGCTTCCGTCCTCAACCTTATGCCCTGCATAGGAAACGTGGCAATATTCTTTACCGCCCTTCGTTTCCTCGCCCCATACCCGTTCGTTTAAGGCATTTTTTAAATTGTACTTTTTCCATAAGGATATTGCACTTACAATCATGTTCCCGTTTGTTTCCTTTTCTACGCCTGCCCTGCAAACCGTCTATCGGCTGCGTCCGTTAAAATTTTTCTATCTTAGCCTGCGAACCGTGTGTCTCGGTTGCGCCCGTTACTATTATCTTATTGTCAATGCGGTGCTTAAGTTCTTCTACGTGCGAAATTAATCCCACGGCAAAGCTCTTGCTCAATTTTGCCAGCACGTCCATAACCGTATCTACCAGCTTCTCGTCCAACGTGCCAAACCCTTCGTCAAGGAAGAAAAACTCGATAGGTCGCAGGGATTTTTGACAAATTGCACCGCTGAGCGAAAGCGCCAACGCCAAGGAAACCAAAAAGGTTTCACCTCCCGAAAGCGTCTTTACCGCACGAAGATTGCCGCAATTTAAATTGTCCCCTACTTTAAAATCTTTCTCATAACGAAGGAAATACTTTCCGTTCGTCAACGAAAGCAAAGTTTTACTTGCCGCCGCGCAAATTTCTTGCAAATATTCCGAAGCGATAAATTCCAAAAAGCGGTTGTTTTTCAAACTTTCTTTCAGCTCGCCGCACAGTTTTTTCCGCTTCTCTTTTTCCGCCAATTCTTTTTCAAATTCTTGATATTTCTTTTGCAACGCAATCAGCCTTGCAAGCTCTGCTTCCCCTGCGGCAATTTTACGATTGACTTCGTCCCTCTCTTGCCCAGCCGAAAGCTTTTCCTGCCGCGCCGCTTCTAAACTTTCTTCGCTGTACGAAGCAAATTTCACCGCGTCCGTTTTCTCAACTTTGTGTTTGTAGAAAGCCAGCTTATCGAAAAACGCTTTGCATTCCGTTTTTACTTTTTCCTCGTCGCCAAGCTTATAAAGCAAATCAACCGCTTCTTCCACCGAAGCAAAACCGTTTTCCGCCAACGCTTCGCGCAGCGCTTCCTTTCCGTCCGCAACCGACTTTTGGTGCACCTCAAGCAAGCCCTTTTGCGTATCCGCTTCCGCAAGGTATCCGTTTAACTTTTTCTGCGCGCTTTCTACGGCTTCTTCCGCAAGCCGTTTCGCCTTTTGCAGGCTATCCAGCTTTCTTTCCAAATCCACTCGTTCGCCAAGCGCTTTCACGTCTTTGTTCTTTTCGACAGCGCGGTTGTACCTTTCCTTGTGCATACGCCCCGTTTCTTCAACAATCTTCATTTTCCCGAGGATACTTTCATTGGTCAGCTTCTCTTTCGCTATATCCTCTAAATTCTTTTTCAACGCCTTGCGCTTTCTCTCTATTTCACGGAACGCCTGCTGTTCTTTTTCCACGTCGAACGTACCGCCAACGTTACCTGCCAACGTATATTTCTTTAACAAGTCCGCAACGTCCGCTTGTACGCAGGTATGCTTGTTTGCAAGCGTTTGCAAATCCCCGCGTACCTCTTCGTAAACGTCGGGTAACAGCATATCCTTGCAATGGTTTTTGAGATATTCCATCAACGTTTCGTCTTCGCCGAGTGCTTCCAATTGCTTTTCCAAGTCTTCCGCTATCTTTGCAAAATCCTTATCGGCGCATTGTGCTTTCAACGTTTTATATTGCGCAACGCATTGGTTATACTGTTCTTTCGCGTCCTTTTCTTCGTCAATGTCCGCCTGCGCACCCTTGACCTTGTCCAGTGCCACGGAAACGTCCACAATTTCCTTATCGAAATCCCGCGCTTCGCGCTCCGCCTTTGCTTTATCCAACGCCAAGGTAGCCGCCTTTACGTTGTTATTTGCAATTGACAATTTCTTTTCCGCTTCCGCTTGTTCTTCTTGCGATTTTTTCCAAGCCTCCGCCGCACGCTTCACCGCTTTTGCCATAGGCAAACGCTCCGCTTCCGCGCGCTTTTTCTCCATGTCTGCAGCGTGTTGCATATAGCCGTTTAATTGACGAACGTCCTCTTCGTATTCTTGTTTTTCCTTTTTAAGTGTCGCCGCCTTTTCATAATTTTCGTCCGCGCGCTTCACACGGCTTTCCGCTTCTTTTAAAGCAAGCTTATCCCCCTCGATTTCCTTTTGTTTGCTTTCAATCGTTTCGGGGTCGCCGCCCTCGTTTTGTCCCATTTTCGCCAAAACCAAACGCACTTCTTCGTCCGCTTGATTGTATTTATCATAGGCGGCTTTCGCCAAACGTTCGCCATATTTTTCAAGGTCGAACAAACGCGCCACAAGCTTTACTCGCTCCGAGGTTTGCGCCTTGACAAGCGCAGAGAAATCCCCCTGCGGCAGGGCAATACACATTTTAAAATCGTTAAAATTCAAGCCGATAATTTCTTCGATCTTGGGGTTGACCTCTTTCGGGCCCTCGCACAGCGCCACCAATGCACCGTCCACGTATTCGTACAAATACGCCTTCGCGCTGTTGGGCTTGCGTTTTCTCTCACGACGCACACGATAGGTATGGCGTTCGCCCCCCGTCGTAATTTCAAAATCAAACACCACGTACGCGCCGTCGGAATTGTAATTGATACAATCGTTTATTGCGCCCGTAGAACGCTCAATCACGCCGTACAAGGCAAGGTGAATACAATCGAGAATGGTGCTTTTACCGCTGCCCGTATCCCCGAAAATGCCAAATACTCCGCCCGCCAACAACTCGCTGAAATTAATTTCCGCTTTTTCGGAAAAGCTGTTTACGCCGCAAAATTCCAAATATACGGGTTTCATATTCGGTACACCTCCTCGTTTATTTTTTAGGGCGATTGCCCTCGCTGTTTATTTTTCGCTTTCGATAACTTCGTTTAAGGTTTCTAAAAACAAAGTTTTTAACGCTTCCTGCGGCTCTGCGCCGTACGCCGACCGATAATAGGTTGAAAACAGTTCGTCGTCCGACATTCCTTTTCGGGAAACAAACTCGATAGTATCTTCCGTTTTAATTTCGGGAAGCAAGGAAACCAAGTTACTTTTTGCCGACAATGCCGCCGTATCCGACGCCGTCAAGGGCGCCGTTAAGCACAATTTCAATTCAATCAATCCGTCGGGATATTCGTCCAACAGGGCAAGCGCCGCTTCCACGCTAACCGCTTCCAAGCGCAATAATTTTTTACCCGACGTCAAAGGCACTTCTTTTACGTTTTCCGCGCCGTTTGCGGTGAGGTCGAATACCTTAACCGATTTGTCCGCCATTTCATCAAAGGCGTATTGTAAAGGCGAACCGCTATAATAGCAATGTCCTTTGCCCATACGTTGTTTTTTATGCAAATGCCCCAGCGCAACGTAATGGCTTTTAGGTAACGCTTCCACAGGCACCGCCCTTGCGCCGCCAAGGTCAATTTCTCTTTCGCCGTCCGATGCCAGACCGCCAAGCACAAACAAGTGCGCCATAAAGACGGAAGGCAGGTTGTCAACGTTGCCGCTTTCCCCCTCGGCAATCCATTTTTGCATTTGCTCTACGTAGGAAAGCTCGGTTTTTTCCTCTTTAAACCTCGCCTCGTTGGGATAAGGCAAAGTGGAAATAAAGAATTTTTCCCCAGCGCCGTTTTCAAATATAGCGTAGCCTTTTCCCGACGCCGACACTTTCACGGCACGCTCTCCTCCTACCTTTAAAGGCGTTCTTGCGTTGCCCACGATATAGATACCTTGCTCTTCGGCAAGCGGTTGCGCCGCAGAAAGCCGCACCCCGTCGTCGTGATTGCCGCTGATAAGAAGCACCGCGCGGTTTTCTCCTGCTACGCGTTTGATTTTGTTGAAGAACAAATTTTCCGCTTCCGCACTGGGCGTATACGTATCAAAAATATCCCCGGCGATCAGCACAAGTTCAATGCTTTCCGTTTCGCAAATGGAAATGATTTCGTCTAAAACCGCCGCCTGCTCGTCCAAACGTTCACGGCCCATCAAACGCTTCCCGATATGCCAATCGGACGTATGTAAAATCCTCATGCTGTCCCCCTCCTTTGAATATTTTTGTAAAAGCTTTTTAGATTTTTAAATTTTACCCTGCAAAACACCTTGCTTTTGCTGTCGAAAAACTGTATAATGTAGCTACTTCCCTAAAAGAGGGTATTTTTCCACCTATACTACCTTATTATACAACATTTCTTTTAGAAATGCAAGGAATGGGCGGAGAAAGAGCGAAAATTTTTCGTTATTTTTCACATTTTTTTATAAGGTATTTTCAAAGAAAATAGCAACGGCGTTTTCGGGACGGCTTTTTGCGGCGTTACCGACTTCGCTACGGAGATTGTTTTATGGCATTTTGTTCTTTCTCGAAAGACTGTGACGATAATTCGTACACCCTGATCGAAAACAAATTCATCACCAAATATATGCCCGAAGCGGACGGGTTTGCCGTACAGGTTTACCTCTACGGTTTGTACTTATGCGAACACGGCGGCGATAAATTTTCCCTCGCTTCCATGGCAGAAGTTTTAAAAACGAGCGAAGAAAAAATTAAAGCGGCGTTTATCTTTTGGGAAGATTATGATTTGGTTCAAATTATCGCAAAAGAACCCTTTACCGTGCAATATTTGCCCGTGCGTTCTGCCGTAGGCAGACCGAAAAAAGTGCGCTATGAACAATATACCGATTTCAATAAGGAATTACAGCGCAAAATGCAAAAAGTGGGCAAGTTTGTTTCCCCTAACGATTACGTTAAATATATGCGCTTTTTGGAAGAGCATACCTTCCAACCGCAAGCGTTGTTGTTGGTTGCCGAATATTGCATCAATAAGCAGGGAGAAAGCGTGTCCCCTTCCCATATCTTCAATAAGGCGAAAAAGCTGATAAATAACGGACTTTCGACCTATGAACAAGTGGAAAAAGAACTGTCAAATTACAACGAACACGAAGGTGATTTGATTGCCGTTTTCAACGCTATGTCTATCTATCAGCGTACCCCCGACGAAAGCGATTACGCGCTGTATAAAAAATGGACGGAAACGCTTGGTTTTGAAAAGAAATCTATCGTCGGTACGGCGAGAAAACTGAAAAAAGGCAGTACCGCCACGTTGGATATGACGTTGGAAGAACTTGCGGAAAAAGGCAAGTTTGTTTTAAGCGAAATTGAAAGCTATCTCACCGATAGAGAATCGTTTGTCAGCCTCGCTTTCCGTATCGGGAAAAAGCTTGGCGCAAAAGTGCAAAACCCTGCCCCCTACGTCGACGAATACGTGGAAAAATGGTGCAACTGCGGTTTTGAGGACACTTCGCTTTTGGATATTGCGCTGTTCTGCATGAAAACGGAACGCGGCAGTTTTGAGGACATGAACGAGCTTGTCAAAAAGCTGTTTGCCGACGGTATCGTTTCCCCTGAAAGCGTAAAGGAATTTTTAAAGGAAAAGAACGGCGAATTGAAGCTGTTTGCAAAAATTCAAGAAATTTGCGGTGCGTTGCGTAAAAACGCCACCAATTTCTCCTTGATTGCCACTTGGCGCGCATGGAAATTTAATGATGAAATGATTTTGGAAGCGGCGAAACGCAGTGCCGCCAGCGCAAATCCCATTCCGTATATGAACAAAATTCTTTCCGAATGGAAACGCCAAGAAGTGTACGACGTCAAGGCAATCCCCGACGGCTCGGCAGGCGAGAAACCGTCGGCGAGAAGCAATTACGTCAACCCTGTTATCGAGGCAGTCAACGCCAAGGCGGACAGAGAGCGTTACTATGCTTTGCTTCGTGAAAAGGCGCAAGCGAAAGCGGAAAAATACCTCAAAAAAGCAAACGGAAACGGTCGTTTTAAAGAAATTTCTTCCGCCCTTTCCAAAATGGAACTTTCCCTTGCCAAAGCCGAAGTGTTTGAGCCTGCAACCTTGCCGAAGCTTTTGGAAGAAAAATCCTCTTTGTTGCACGAACGCAAAGTAATTTTGGCAGGAATGGGCATTGACGAAGCGCAATTGATCCCGCAATTTTGTTGTGAAAAATGTTCGGATACGGGCTTTTTACCCAGCGGTGTTGCCTGCAACTGCTACAAATCCGAATAAGCATTTTTTCATACAAAAACAAGCAAAGTGAAAAAACTTTTGAAATAATTTAAATATTTTTTTGAAAGTGAAGTAAATACGCTTGCATTTTTTAAAAAAATACAGTAATATAAATAGGCGTTTTGCGAAAGACGTTTATTTATGCAGAGATGTCTGAGTGGTTTAAGGAGCACGATTGGAAATCGTGTGTGCGCCTGAAACGTACCGGAGGTTCGAATCCTCTTCTCTGCGCCAACAAAAAACACACCCACAACAGGTGTGTTTTTTTTGTTGTTGAGAAGAGATTGAGGGAGGCTCCGAATTATCGGAGGTTCGCGCGAGCCGACGAAAACACGAGAGTTGTTTTATCCCCAAGGTTGGTCGGAGGCGACGCTTTGTTGCCATTTGGCAACAATTTCCTCTTCTCTGCGCCTCACGAATTAGAAGAGGATTCGAGGGTGGGAGACGTTTACCGAGAGGTAAACGGGTTGCCTAAACATAACCCCTTTTTCCAGCAAACGCAATAGGCAACCTGGACAATTGATAATTGTCCATCGGGGCGCGCCGCTAAAGGCGCGAATCCTCGTAGAGATTGAGGGAGGCTCCGAATTATCGGAGGTTTGTCCTCTTTTTCTATACCTTTTACAAAAAACACCCTACCATGTACGCGTTGAATTAACGCAACTTGTTTTTAGGGCACACTTTTATACAAACACCGCACACACTTCCTCGGCCAACGTCTTGGAAGTGTTCTTTCATATATTTTGAACATTTTTCAGGGTCAAAATTCCGTTCCCCGTCCGTTGTTGGCAATACGCCGAAAATTGCGCCTGCAGGGCACGCGCGCATACAAACCGTACAATCACCGCAACCATTTTCAATTACGGGACGGCTGTTTACCAACGGCATATCCGTCAAAACGGTTGCGAGGCGAATTTTACTGCCGAATTCCTCGGATAAAAACAATCCGCTTTTCCCGACAAATCCAAGTCCCGCTTTCACTGCCGCCGTTTTATGCGGCACTACCCCCACGTAGGGATTATTCTTTCCCAAGCTTTGGCTAGCGGCAACGGGAAAAGCGTTGTAGCCCAGCGCCTCAATTTTGTTTGCCAAACGGAAAGCGATATTATCCAACAACGCATTCGCCGTACGATAATGCTGAAAATACATATAAGACGGCGCGCCGTCAATGGATTGCAACACCGCGTCGGACAACTTCACGGCAAAGGAAAATGCGTACCGCAAACCTTCCTGCATTTTGATAGGCGACACGCCCAAATCGCAAGCCCCGACAAGCGCCGCGCCCTGCTCTAACACAAATTGTTCCAAAGCCATTTGTTTTTCCATACTCTACCATCCAATATTTTTTATATTATACCACGCTTTCCCAAATCTGTCAACTACGTGATAAATAAAGCAAACCCTGAAGCAACAGGCCTCAGGGTTTTTCTGCATTTTAATTTTTACACTTCTACCGCTTTTTTAGCACGGTTTTGCGAGCCCGTAGGGTCTACGATACTGTAACCAACGTTGATGAGGTGGTCGGCTACTCTTTCCATGCCAGCAACCGTCGAAGAAAAATACGGGCTAACGCCAATACAACACTGACCTTCTGCAAGGCGCTTATAATGGCGTGCGGTAAGCTCACGCTTCATTTCGTCCACTTCTTCTTCCAGCTTCGTCAATTCCGCAAGACCATTGGTATCCAAGCTGTCAAACGCTTCGTTTGCGAGCTCGAACATGCGAGAAAGCTTCCCTTGCAATTCCGCAAGCTCACCCTTCGCAGTTTCGGAAAATTCAAGCCCTTCATTTTGCATTTGAGTTGCAATTTCAAAGAAGTTTTCCGCGTGGTCGCCGATACGCTCTAAGTCGTTCAATACGTGGAAATACGAACCGATACGCTTTTCCGATTTCATATCCATAAGCGGAGAAAGCTTAATCAAATATCGCGTCAAAGCATTGTTGGTAAAGTTGATTGTTTTTTCCGTTTCGGTCACTTCCTTCTCATACGCCGATGCACCGCCCGACATAGCCGCAAACGCTCTTTGGAGATTTTCTCTCGCCAAAACGGACATATATTCCACTTCTTGTTTAACCTGCATAAGCGCTACGTGCGGTGTTTTTAACAATCGATCGTCCACGTATTTAAGATGTCTTTCTTCGCCTGCGACCACTTTTTCTTTAATGGCAAAGGATGCAAATTTCACCAATTGCTTCACAAACGGCAACAACAGCAACGTAGTAGTTACATTGAAAATTACGTGGAACCACGCCAACTGCATTTGCGAACCGCCAGGGATTTTCCCAAGCCACTCCACCGCTTGCGTTCTCAAAGGCCAAAGCACCGCCGTAAACACTATGGTACCAATTACGTTGAACGAAAGGTGAATAAGCGCCGTTCGTTTTGCGTTTGTACCTGCACCAAGACAAGCAAGCACTGCCGTAATACACGTACCGATGTTGGAACCAAGCACAAGGAACAACGCCAAATCTAAGGAAAGCGCGCCCGAACCTACCATCGTAATGAAAATACCCGTCGCAGCCGACGAACTTTGAATAACCGCCGTAAAGATCGCGCCGCAAATAATCAACAACAACGGGAAGTCGATTTTTAAAAATAAATTTTTAAAAAACTCGTTAATCTCCTCACAGTTTTTCAAAGATGACCCCATTAAGTCAAGCCCAACGAACAGCAAACCAAAACCACACAAAATGCCGCCAATCTGTTGCACTTTTTCCTTTTTAATAAAGGTCATCATAACCCCGAAAAACGCCAAAGTTGCCGCGAAATCGGAAATAGGCAACGATTTTAAGGACACCAAAATACCCGTGATCGTCGTACCAATGTTGGCACCCATAATAATTGCCGTTGCTTGAAACAACGTCATAATTCCTGCATTTACAAAACCGATAACCATGACGGTGGTCGCCGATGAACTTTGCACAATTGCCGTTACGCCTGCGCCGACGCCTACCCCCGAAAAACGATTACCGCTGATTTTGCCAAGCAGCCTTTTCATACCGCCGCCTGCGCTCTTCTCTAACCCCTCACCGAGCATATTCATACCTGCGATAAATACGCCCACACCTGCAAATAACAATAAAATTGCCGCTAACATATATTTCTCCTTATCATTTTTTCTTATCTATTGTTGATAGCGAATTTTCGATTGCACAAAAAAAGGATATAGCATTCGCCATACCCCCTACTTTTAATTTCAGTAAGCCCATTGTACGACGAAAACGCCCCAATGAGTCTCACATATTAAGGCAAGCCAGACTATAAAAAGACAGTGTTGTTGACTTGCCGCGCCGTCGCGCTTGTTACTCCCTCTTTGGATTACAAATTTATTATAGCAAATTTCCCCAAGCATGTCAAGTGTTTGAAAGCAAAAAAATTCCGCCAAAAAAAGCTATTCTTATAATAAAACCCCCATACCATGTATGCGTTGAATAGTAAAAACCAACAAAAAACAAAACGAGCATTGGATTTTTTCCATTGCCCGTTTCTATAAACTTTACTTTTCTTTCAATTTTTCTCTTGCGGTTGCCAACATCAATTTTAAGCGGTTTTCTTGGTTGACTTTCGTTGCCGACGGATCGTAATCAATCGCCACGATATTGACGTCCTCGTGCAATGTTTTAATTGCTCGCGCCGCGCCTTTACCAACAATGTGATTAGGCAAACAACCGAACGGCTGCGCGCAAACGATATTCTCCGTTCCGCTTTCATACAAAGCCAACATTTCCGCAGGAATCAACCAGCCCTCGCCCATCTTCACGCCTTGGTGGATAACCGTATCCGCTGCGTGGCGCAATTCCTCAAAATCATGCGGCGGCTCAAACCCTGCGCTTTTAAACAATGCAATAATATCCCGCTGTCTTTTTAAAAGGAATTTGTACACAAGCTTGTACACAAACGCAAGCATTTTGTTATGTCCGTACAGCTGTCTATCGTTGACGTTGTTAATAATACAATACATAACGAAATCCATCAACGCAGGCACAACAGGCTCGCAATTTTCCTCGTATAAAAACTTTTCCAAATTTGAATTTGCAAGCGGAGAATATTTTACGTAAATTTCCCCGACAATGCCCACTTTGACCTTTTTCTCGTCCTTTCTTTCAATATCGCCAAACCGACGAAGAAGCTCCGAAACGATAACTTTATGCTTTTTATACGCCTTACCGCTTAATGCATTTTGCACGTATTTTATCGTTTCAACGCGTACCTGCTCCGTATCTCCGACGTTTTTCTCGTATGGTTTGCATTGATTGTAAAGGCTCATAATTGCGTCCGCATAGAAAATGCCATACCCCATTTGGAGAATGTCTTTCATACGCAAATCCAAACCGCTGCCCTTTTCCAATCCCGAAAAGTTTAAGGAAATAACGGGCACTTGGGGAAATTCCGCCTTCAATGCCTTTCTTATCAAGGGCACGTAATTGGAAGCGCGGCAACCGCCGCCCGTTTGCGTGATAAGCACCGCCGTTTTATTCACGTCGTATTTTCCGCTTTTTAAAGCGTCCAAATATTGCCCGATAACGCAAAGCGCAGGATAGCAGGTGTCGTTGTGCACGTGTTTTAACCCCTCGTCAATTACGCGGCGGTCCTCGTTGCGAAGCACCTCTACCTTATACCCTTTTTTGGCTACGATATCAATCAAAATTTCAAAATGGAAGGGCAACATATTAGGAACGAGAATGGTATAATCCTTCTTCATTTCTTCCGTAAACAACGGGAAATTTTCTTTATAATTTACCGTTTGGCAATCGAGTTTTTTCGACATTATACGCGCCCTCCTTTCGCTTGCTCTTCAATGGCGGCAATCATACTGCGCAAGCGGATTTTTACCACGCCGAGGTTATTGATTTCGTCAATTTTAATTTGCGTGTACAGCTTGCCGTTGCTTTCCATAATCATACGCATTTCGTCCGTCGTAATGGCGTCGATACCGCAGCCAAAGGATACCAACTGCACAAGCTGAAGGTCTTTTTGCTGGCATACGTACTGCGCCGCACGATACAAACGTGCGTGATACGTCCACTGATTTAATACGTTCACCGCGACCATGGGTGCCTCGTCGCACACACAATCCTCGGACAAAACCGCCAAACCCAGCGACGTGAGAAGCTTGCCGATACCATGGTTAATCTCCCCGTCCGCATGGTAGGGACGGCCTGCCAATACCACGGAAATTTTGCCCTGCTCCCTCGCCGAGCGTAAAATTTCCTTACCTTTTTCACGTACGTCCGCTTGGTATTGCGCCAATGCCGCAAGCCCTGCCGACAACGCCTTTTCTACCTGCTTTTTGCTCACGTTAAAACGTTTAAGCGAAGCATACAACGTCTTGACCGCCGCCGCGCGCGCATTCAAGTCCACGTACGGGGATATAAAATTGTTTTCCGTCAAACGCTCGTTGTTGGATTTTAACAATTCGGCATAATACGCCACGATAGGACAGTTGTAATGGTTGTCCGACGCGTGCTCGTCTAAATTGTAGCTTTCGCAAGGGTAGAAAATAAAATCCACCTCTTTATCCAAAAGACTTTCAATATGCCCATGCATTAGCTTCGCAGGATAGCAAACGGTATCGCTTGCAACCGTATGCTGTCCTCTAAAATACAATTCTCTATTGCTCTTATCACTTAAGATAACTTGCATGCCAAGCGTCTTAAAAAATGCCGTCCAAAGAGGCAGCTGTTCAAACATTACCAGCTGCATAGGCAAGCCCACGCGAATAGGCTTTTCGCCTTTCAACGCGTACCTGCCCCCGTCCTTTTCGTCTATACATGACAAAAGTCTATTGTATTTATATTCGTAAATATTTTGCTCTGCACCCTGCGGCTTTTGCCCTGCGCCACGTTCGCACTTGTTCCCCGAAATAAACTTTCCGCCGTCCTCAAAGGTGAGAACGTTGATATTACAATGCGAAGTACAACCCTTACAGGTCGCGCATTTTGACGTATATGAGAATCGCTCCAACGCATCGGCGGAAAGCATTGACGAAGCTTTCCCCACAACGTTTTCCTTTGCATAAATAGCCGCGCCAAACGCGCCCATAAGCCCTGCAATTACTGGGCGGACAACGTTTTTACCCGTTTCCATTTCAAACGAACGAAGCACGGCGTCGTTCATAAACGTACCGCCTTGTACGACGATATTTTGTCCCAATTCGTCAGGTGTTTTCGCACGGATTACTTTATAAACAGCATTCTTAACAATGGACGAGGACAAGCCAGCGGATATATCCTCTACCGTTGCGCCTTCCTTTTGCGCTTGCTTTACAGCGCTGTTCATAAACACCGTACAGCGAGAGCCAAGCTCTACGGGCTGACGGGCAAACAGCCCAAGCCTTGCAAAACTTTCCACGTCCATATCCATTGCTTTTGCAAACGTCTGAATGAACGAGCCACAACCCGACGAACACGCTTCGTTAAGCATAATTGAATCAATCGCGCCGTTTTTTACCTTAAAACATTTGATATCCTGACCGCCAATGTCGATAATGAAATCCACTTTGGGATTGAAATGCAGCGCCGCTTTAAAATGCGCCACCGTTTCTACGATACCAAAATCCAGCTTCAACGCCGCCTTAATCATATCCTCGCCATAGCCCGTTACCGCGCCGCCGCGAATACGCACACCCTCGCCGCAAAGGGTGTAAATTTCCTTTAATTTCTTTACTACAACGTCAAGCGGCTGTCCGTTATTCGTTTGATAATGGGAATATAAAATGCGGAAATCTTCGCTGATTAAAATTAATTTCGTTGTCGTGGAGCCGCTGTCAATCCCTAAATATGCGTCCCCTTGGTATGTACGAATATCGGCAAAACCCAAATCACTTTGCTTATGTCTAGAAACAAATTCCTCATACTGCTCACGGTTTTCAAACAAGGGCTTACCGCGCACCACTTCGTCGGAAACGGTTACGTTTTGAATTTTCTCTATCATTTCCGCAATGGTATACGCTTGTTCTCCCTCCGCGGACAACGCCGCGCCAAGAGACATGAAAATGGGCGCTTTTTCAGGAAAAATAGCGTATTCTTCATCCAATCCAAGCGTAGAAACAAACGCCTTACGCAACGCTTTTAAGAAATAGAGCGGACCGCCCAAAAACAAAACCTTGCCCTTGATACGGCGGCCTTGCGCCAAGCCCGAAACCGTTTGTTCGACCACCGCTTGGAAAATGGAAGCGGCAATATCCGTTTTAGCTACGCCTTGGTTGATAAGCGGCTGTACGTCCGATTTAGCAAATACACCGCATCGGGAAGCAATGGAATAATGCTTTTCCGCACGCAACGCCATTTCGTCCATTTCGTCAACGGTGACGTCCAACAGCGTTGCCATTTGGTCAATGAATGCGCCCGTACCGCCTGCACAGCTACCGTTCATACGTTGTTCAGCGCCGCCCGTCAAAAAGATAATTTTCGCATCCTCGCCGCCAAGCTCCACCGCAACGTCCGCATCGGGATAAAATTTCTTGATAGCCGTAAACGCCGCTTGCACTTCTTGTACAAAGCCCAAACCGCTGCGCTCCGCAAGCCCTAACCCTGCGCTGCCCGTAATGGCAATTTTAAATTTTTCCGAAGGAAAAGCAAGCCCTACTTTCGCAAGCTCCGACAAGACGCATTCCTTTACTTTGGAAAAGTGTCTTTCGTAAGAAGAATATAAAACATTTCCTGTTTCTACGTCGAAAACCGTCATTTTCACCGTGGTCGAGCCTACGTCAATCCCTAACAATTTTGTCATTTTGCCAATCGTCCCCTATTATAGTTATCCCATTATATCACAAAATTGTGTAATTTCCATGTTTTTTTGTAAAATTTTTCAAAAAAAATTTATTCCTTTACAATTTTCAAGCAAAAAAGCAACCTTTTCTATGCTATTTTTTGCCAGCAAACAGGTTTTTTGCGTAAAGCCAGCTTCAAACCGTTGACAAAGTCAACGAAAAAAGAGTATAATTTAGGTATCGACGGCAAAGGAGCCAAAGAGATAACACTCTTTGCCTTTGCCTTTTTTCGTTATTTCGTAGTATTTTACCTTAGAGAAAGGTTAAAAAGGAGAGAACTTTATGAAACTCGTGTCCGATTATTTCGGTTGTATGGTCTTTGACGACAAAGTAATGCGTGACAGATTGTCCGAGGAAACGTATAACACGCTAAAGCGTACCATTCAGCACGGTCGAAGCCTTAATTTGTCCGTAGCAAACGCTGTGGCTAGCGCTATGAAGGATTGGGCGGTGGAATTGGGCGCAACCCATTACACCCATTGGTTCCAACCAATGACGGGCATTACCGCTGAAAAACACGACAGCTTTATCTCCCCTGCCGACGATGGCAGAATTATTATGGAATTTTCCGGGAAAGAGCTTATCAAAGGCGAATCCGACGCTTCGTCTTTCCCCTCCGGCGGGCTTCGCGCTACCTTTGAAGCAAGAGGCTACACCGCTTGGGACGCCACTTCCTACGCCTTTATCAAAGACGGCGTATTGTGTATCCCCACGGCGTTTTGTTCGTACAGCGGCGACGCTTTGGATAAGAAAACTCCTTTGCTTCGATCCATGGAAGCCATCAACCGCCAAGCTCTTCGCGTATTGAAGCTGTTTGGCAATGAAGAAGTTACTTCGATAAAAACAACCGTCGGCCCTGAACAGGAATATTTCTTGGTCGATAAGGAAATGTATAAACGTAGAAAGGACCTATTGTATACGGGGCGCACTCTTTTCGGCGCAAAACCGCCTAAAGGACAAGAGCTTGCCGATCATTATTTCGGCGTTATCAAACCCCGCGTGCAAGCGTTTATGAAAGATTTAAACGAAGAATTGTGGAAGCTTGGCGTTTTAGCAAAGACCGAGCACAACGAAGCCGCGCCTGCGCAACATGAATTGGCGCCCATCTTCACTACGACGAACATCGCCGCCGATCACAATCAGCTGACAATGGAAACTATGCAAAAAATGGCAAAGAAACATGATTTGGTTTGCCTTTTGCATGAAAAGCCTTTCGCCGGCGTAAGCGGCAGCGGTAAGCATAATAATTGGTCCATTTCCACCAATACGGGCGCAAACCTTTTAGAACCAGGGGACACCCCTTCCGAAAACGCGCAATTCCTGCTCTTCCTTTGTTCGGTTATCAAAGCCGTGGACGATTATCAAGACCTTTTGCGCATTTCGGTTGCAACCGCAGGAAACGACCATCGTTTGGGCGCAAACGAAGCGCCTCCCGCCGTTGTTTCCATTTTCCTCGGCGATGAACTGACGGAAATTTTGGAATGCATCGAAAAAGACCTGCCCTACGGCGCTAAAGAAAAGGAATTGATGCGCGTTGGCGTGCATACGATGCCGAAATTCCCCAAAGATACAACGGATAGAAACCGTACCTCGCCCTTCGCTTTTACGAACAATAAGTTTGAATTCCGTATGTTGGGCTCGGCTGCCTCCGTTTCGGGTCCGAATACCATTCTCAATACGGCGGTTGCGGAAATTTTAAGACAATTCGCCGACGAATTGGAAGGCGCGGAAGTATTTGAAACGGCGTTGCATAATTTGATTAAGCGCGTTATTACGCAGCACAAGCGCATTATTTTTAACGGCAACGGCTACGACGATAAGTGGCTTACGGAAGCGGAAGCGCGCGGTTTGTTAAACCTCAAAACTACACCCGACGCAATGCCTCATTTTATCGCGGAAAAGAACGTGGATTTGTTCACTCGCCACAAGGTCTACACCGAACGCGAAATGCATTCCCGTTACGAAGTTTTGTTGCAAAGCTATTGCAAAATTATCCATATCGAAGGCAAAACCATGCTGGACATGGCGAAAAAAGACATTTTGCCTGCCGTTAGCAAATACAGCCAAGTGCTTGGCGCAACCATTTTGTCCAAGCGCGCTGTAAGTACGGCGCTCGATTGTTCGTATGAAACGGAAATTTTAACCGAGGTTTCCACGTTGACCGCAAGCGCACACAAGAACGTGAAAGCGCTGGAAGCGGCTTTGGCTGACGCAAAACTTATCCCGGACATTACCGCCAAATCGGTGCATTGTAAAGACGTGATTTTGCCCACTATGCAACAGCTTCGCGACGACGTGGATAAATTGGAAACGCTTGTATCCGCCGAATATTGGCCTATGCCTACCTACGGCGATTTACTCTTCGGCGTATAAACATTTTTAGGTTTTGTATAAGGAGATTTTTATGTTTGACGCAAAAAAAATAACGGACGAAATCGTCCGTTGGATTCAAGATTGGTTTGAAGAAAACGGCAAAGGCTGTAATGCCGTGATTGGCATTTCGGGTGGAAAGGATTCGAGCGTGGTTGCGGCATTGTGCGTAAATGCGCTTGGAAAAGAACGCGTTATCGGGGTGTTAATGCCCAACGGCACGCAAAGCGATATCGACTGTTCCGAACAACTCGTCGCGCACCTGGGTATACCCTTTTACGTTTGTAACATTAAAAAAGCCTTTGACGGCGTTGTGCAATCGTTGGAAGAATGCGGCGTAGAACTTAGCCGACAAACTATTATCAATTTACCTCCTCGTATCCGTATGTCCACGCTGTATGCGGTGTCGCAATCGAAAAACGGGCGCGTTGCCAACACTTGCAACCTTTCCGAAGATTGGGTGGGCTATTCCACTCGTTACGGCGATGCGGCAGGCGACTTCTCCCCCCTCGGCAAGCTGACGGTTGACGAAGTGAAAGCGGTAGGCAGATATCTCGGCTTGCCTGCATTCCTTGTAGATAAAACTCCTTCTGACGGGCTGAGCGGTAAAACGGACGAAGACAACCTCGGCTTCACGTATGCAACGCTGGATAAATATATCCGTACGGGCGTTTGCGAGGACTTGGCTACCAAAGAAAAAATTGATAGATTGCACCGCTTAAACGAATTTAAGCTGAAGCCTATCCCCTGCTTTGAATACAAACCCGAATAAATATCGACAATAAAACAACCCCGAACCGCGCAGGTTCGGGGTTTTTATTTGGTTTTTATTTGAGATTAAAGTTTATTTGAGATTAGAGCTTTCTTTGCCAAAGGGTATATCTTGGACCTTCCAAACGATATTCCTGCAAAATGAAAAGCAATACGGTGAAAAGCTCGAAAGGCAAGGGACAAAATTCGCCGGGGTTTACTTGGCTCATGAGCAAAATACCCAAATAGGACAAGCCCAAGCACAGCGACCAAGCGGTCTTTCTCTTGAAAATAAGCTTACATCTGCCGATAAATTGATAGCCGTAGGCAAACACACCAATCAAGCCCATACTGCCGATAATTTGAGGCACCATCATGTGGTACCACGCCATCGTACCCTTTTTGTTAGCTTGTCCGTAAGCAATGGAATCGTCCAAAATACCCGAGCCGAATAAGGGGTTTTTGAAGAAACGCTCGAAAGCTTGCTCAATCATTTTCGCGCGTTCACTGCCCTCGATTGCGTTGGAAGAAAGCAAACGGTTTTCAATGATATCCCATATCATTTCGCCGAAAATAAACAAAATCATAAATGCTGCGGATAAGCAAATTAAGAAACGCAACCACTTCATTTTGCCTGCAAAAATCCAATACAAACAGCAAACGGCAAATTCCGCACCGCCGAAGATTAGACCGCCGCGCGAGGTGGAAATGGCAATTGCCGCATATATAATAGGCGTCCCAATCGCCATCCAAGCGCAATATTTTTTCGTTGCCAAATATAACGGGAAAGGCATTGCGAACATCAGCATTGTGCAAATGTTATTTCTTGAGAAGCCAGGAATGTTAGGATTATTATAATGATATTCCTTAGTCTCTAAAACTTTAAATTCCGAACGTAAATATCCGCAAATAATAATTACGATACAAATCAAACCAACCATGGTCATAATCACGGCGAACTTGCGTTTAAAATCGTAAGAGCGGAAGACGAAATATTGTCCGCGCATAATTAAATATGCGCACATCATACCCAAACCAAGGCCGAACAAATAATAGAAACCTTGCAAATATTCTTCCGTGGTAAAGCCGCCGATACCGCCCAAGCAAACGGCAAGGCTGACCGCGCCGATACCAAAAATGCTCACGCCCGAATCATTGACAGGCTTGCGATAAAAAATCAAATGATACACCACGCACAAAACGACAATCGGCGCGTAAATCGCATAGCCAATGAATAAATCAAACGAATCGTAACAATTGGTAGCGACGGTGCAAACGAGCAGGAAAGGCAACAGCGTCGGCATAATGTCATCGCACACCAACATAATCAATGCAATCAATCCCACGAAGAAAACGACACCCAAAGGCTCTTCGCCGAGTACGACAAAAAGCGCAGCGATAATCATCTGCGCCACGTAAAACAAATTACTGTTTAAAAACGTCCGAAGCCTATCGATCCAATTGCCGCGGATCTTAATGCCAGCCGTACGTTTAATTGTCGTAGAATAAGTTTCCACTAAGCCGTCCTCATCTTCTTGCGGCACGCCGCAAACACCTTTGTAATACGCTTTTTACGTAAACGTAAATCACTCTACGGAATGATTATACCACGCCAAGCTTGACTTTGTCAACCCCTTTTTGGAAAATTTTCCCCACGAAAACAAAAACAAAATGCAACCCTCGCGCCCTGCAAGCGTTTTTTGAGGCGTAAAAACGCAAAATCCCCCCACCCATGTACGCGTTGAACGCAAAATTTTCCAATTTTTACCACTTTACCCCGCCCATAAAAAAGACAGCAAAAGAGCTGACGGATTTCCCCGCCAGCTCTTTAAAAAACGTTTTATTGGTTACGTTTACACTCACCAAACGGCAACGTTGCCGTTTTCATCATAATGCCAATAGTGTCCGCCGTCCGTCGGCACGTCCGCCTCATTTTCGATATAGTAATAACGCGCTGCATTTATTAAGGAAGAATTATCAGACGCAATCTCAATCTCCGTCCAATCACTTGCCGTCCCTTGATAATATATTACCAACGGTTCAAAGAACCCAGCAACTGCATCCTCCTCAATTTCTATTACACTTTGAGGAATGATGATACCTGTAAGGCCATAACAATTTCTAAAAGCATGTGCGGAAATAGAAACAACGCCTTGAGGGATTGTAACAATCTTCACCTCCCACGCCACGTTAAAAGCCGCTTCACCAATAGCTACAACATTGTAAGTCGTATCTTGATAGGTTACAGTAGAAGGTATATGCCCATCAAGCAAATAAGCTTTTATTATCGTTGCTTCTTGTCCGTTCAATGCATAAGTAATGTCATCTACTGTTGCATATGTAAATCTTGTATAATCCCATACCACGGGTTGATATATGTAAGAAGCGGCTTCACAAACGCTCCACTCATCGCCCCATCCCCAAGGTTTCGATTCCGCCTCGCAATACATAATCAAATTGTTAGCCCCAAAAAACGCCCAAGATTCAATCACGGTTACGCTCGACGGGATAATGATACTCGTCAAATTATAGCACCCCGAGAAAGCCCATTCCCTAATCGTGGTTACACTGTCACCGATTACCACACTTGTCAAGTTAGTGCAATCTTGGAACGCATAAGAAGCAATAGTGCTAACCTCACCGCCACCATTGCAATATCCAATATAAATGATGGAATCCATAGCGCAATATCCAATGCCCGTCACCATATAAGTTCCGTCGCTCAACAAAGTCAACGTTAAGCCCTCACTTGTAATTACGTTATTGCACACAGAGCAAACGCCATTTTCAACGTCATGCGGCAAAGAAGGGATTTCCACCTTTTCATTATAATCGCAATTGGAGCAAGCGCGATATGCCGCCCAACCGTTTTGTGTACAGCTTACACTTTGTTCCTCGTGATATACATAATTATGCTCAAGTGCTTCCGCCAAAATCGATTGACAGCAAGCGCAAACAACGCTGTTGCTACAAGAAACCAACTCAGCAATAACCTCTTCCGTAGCAATGACGAATTCCGCTGGCGCTTCTAGAAGTATCACACGAGCACAATCATCCCCCGAGCTTACACTTCCGTCCTTAGAGTAGGTTATCGTCAGCGCGTCCCCCACTAACATATCAACGCTCAATCTATTCTCTTCTCTACCAGAAGCCGTCACCAATGTAACGCCATTATGCGCTATACGCAACGTATCATAACCGCTTTCGGAAGACACAACATATTCCAAGTCCAACACACCGCTAGCTGTTGCAATAATAGTATAGGTTGCCGAGGAATTATCCTCATGATTTGTAGAAACGATAGCATTTCCTTCTTCCACAAACGGATACATGCTATCATTTTCCGTTACAAATCCATTTCCCCCACCAACCAATATCCGATGCCCTAATGCAGGCAATTCTTCATAGGTCGAGTAGCCGCATCCTTCTCTTTGACATACCACATATTCTACCCAGCCGCCTTCAGTACACGTAGGCTCTTTTCCTGCGTACACTACTTCGTCGTGGCCAAGCCTGTCAAAATATTCCACATACGTCGCCGAGCAATCTTCACAGCTATACTCTAATATCCCGGAGGTTTCACAAGTGGGTTGCTCGGTAACTCCGCTTACAACCCACGTATGCACACCTACAGTAGGAAGAACAATGCAATAATGCAC
Source organism: Candidatus Scatosoma sp. (assembly GCA_045658805.1). GTDB lineage: Bacteria > Bacillota > Clostridia > Christensenellales > Borkfalkiaceae > Scatosoma. The sequence goes on along the minus strand of JAZOVQ010000039.1, from coordinate 7,235 downwards.
AGTAATCCCCTCAAAATCATAATAATTAGCAACAATTTCCGTCCATTCGCTTGCAGTACCGCCATAATAAATATCCGTTAAGCCAGACCACCTAAATGCATATCTTTCAATGGTAACAACGTTCACAGGAATAACCATGCTCGTTAAACTCCTGCACTCCGCGAACGCATAATCACGAATCGTCGTTACGCCGTCGCCAATTACCACGCTCGTCAAGCTACTGCAATATTCGAACGCCCTATCACCAATCGTCGTTACGCTGTCAGGAATTGTAAATTCAGTCGCTGTTTTCCCAATAGCATATTGAATTAAAAGCGTGCCGTCTTTGCTATATAAATTCCCGTCAATATCTTTATAGACGCTATTGTTTTCGCCTACTTCTATATTCGTCAAGTTACCGCAATAATAGAACGCCCTATCACCAATCGTCGTTACGCTGTCGCCGATTTCCACGCTCGTCAAGCTACTGCAATATTCGAACGCCCTATCACCAATCGTCGTTACGCTATCGGGGATTTCTACACTCGCCAAGTTATCGCAAGATGCAAACGTCCCATAATCAATCGTCGTTACGCTGTCGCCAATTACCACGCTCGTCAAGCTACGGCAATAATAGAACGCCCAATCACCAATCGTCGTTACGCTATCGGGAATTATCACGCTTGTCAAGTTATAGCATTCATAGAACGCCTTTTGATTGATTTGCGTAATATAGGACGGCAAAACCAAATCCGTCTCGTTTCCCGTATATCCTACCAATATCTTTTCTTCGCCGTCCGTATAGATAAGATAGCCGTTATCATTGAACACTTGACTTTCCGTTATACCGCTATCGCTGTTATACACCACCAAAGCGTAATAACCTACGTAACCATTATCCGTAGCACCTTTTGTCACCGTAATAAAAGGTGATTTATTTACCACTTCTATAAGTTTTTCGCACCCAGAGAACGCCCTATCGCCAATCGTTGTTACGTTGTCGCCGATTACCACGCTCGTCAAGCTATCGCAATTACGGAACGCATGATTATCAATCGTGGTTACGCTGTCGCCGATAACTACGCTCGTCAAGCTAGAGCACTCAGAGAACGCTAGATCACCTATCGTCGTTACGCTGTCGGGGATTTCCACGCTCGACAAGCTAGTGCAATAATAGAACGCCCCATAATCAATCGTCGTTACGCTATCGGGGATTTCTACACTCGCCAAGTTATCGCAAGATGCAAACGTCCCATAATCAATCGTCGTTACACTGTTGGGAATAACCACGCTCGTCAAGCTAGTGCAATAAGCGAATGCGAATTGATTGATTTGCGTAATATAGGACGGCAAAACCAAATCCGTTTCCTCTCCCGTATATCCAACCAATATCTTTTCTTCGCCGTCCGTATAGATAAGATAGCCGTTATTATTGGAAAGTTTACTTGTATATGGCGCAGTATATATTGCTTTTGCGTAATAGCCTACGTAGCCATATTCTTCACTTCCTTGGGTGATGTTTAAAGAAGATTTATTGTATACTTCCACTAGTTTATAGCACCAATAGAACGCCTCGTCACCAATCGTAGTTACGCTGTCGGGGATAACCACGCTCGTCAAGCTATAGCAATAAGCGAACGCCCCTTCGCCAATCGTCGTTACACTGTCAGGGATAACCACACTCGTCAAGCTAGAGCAATATGCAAACGTCCCATAATCAATCGTCGTTAGACTGTTAGGAATGAGCACATTTGTCAAGCTAGCGCAATATGCAAACGCCACTTCGCCAATCGTCGTTACACTGTCAGGGATAACCACACTCGTCAAGCTAGAGCACCTAAAGAACGCCCCTTCACCAATCGTCGTTACACTGACCCCTTTATAGGTTGCAGGAATAGCAACTGCCGCGCCCGTGCATTGACCTATGCCCATAACAGTGTAGTAAGTGCCATCATCGGACAAAAGCATATCTAGCTGTGTTTCACCGCAACGCAAGCAGTTGGATTCATACCAATCATGCCCAAGCGCAGGAATTTCTTCATATTCGGTATAATCGCAACGCGAGCAGGTATTATATGTATCCCAACCGACTGTCGTGCAGGTTTCTTCTTGCGCTTCATGGTAGATATAATCGTGTCCAAGCGCAGGGATTTCTACATACGTAGTATAATCGCAACGCGAGCAGGTGTTATATGTATCCCAACCGATTTCCTCGCACGTTTCTTCTTGCGCTTCGTGGTTCACGTAATCGTGACCAAGCGCAGGAATTTCTTCATATTCGGTATAATCGCAACGCGAGCAAGTGTTGTACGCTTCCCAGCCAATTTCAAGGCAAGTTTCCTCTTGCGCTTCATGGGGGATATAATCATGCCCAAGCGCAGGAATTTCTTCGTATTCGGTATAATCACAGCGCGAGCAGGTATTATATGTATCCCAACCGACTGTCGTACAGGTTTCTTCTTGCGCTTCATGGCTCACATAATCGTGACCAAGCGCAGGGATTTCTACATACGTAGTATAATCGCAACGCGAGCAAGTGTTGTACGCTTCCCAACCGATTTCCTCGCACGTTTCTTCTTGCGCTTCGTGGTTCACGTAATCGTGACCAAGCGCAGGAATTTCTTCATATTCGGTATAATCACAGCGCGAGCAAGTGTTGTACGCTTCCCAGCCAATTTCAAGGCAAGTTTCCTCTTGCGCTTCGTGGTTCACGTAATCGTGACCAAGCGCAGGGATTTCTACATACGTAGTATAATCGCAACGCGAGCAGGTATTATATGCATACCAACCGACTTCAGTGCAAGTTGCCACTTTCGCTTGATGACTTACATAATCATGCCCAAGCGCAGGGATTTCTTCGTATTCGGTATAATCACAGCGAGAACAAGTACGATATGCATCCCAACCGATTTCAGTACAAGTTACTTCCTGTGCTTCATGTTCTACATAACTATGGCTCGCATCGACGTAATGGCTCGTCTCAACCTTACCACAAGTTTCACAAACCTTAGTGTCGTAGCCTTGAGCTTGACATGTAGGCGGCGTAGTAACCGTAGATCCCCACTTATGGTCGGTAACGGTGCCTTCTCGCCATTCAATACCGCCACACGTAACGCAAAGACGATAATATAAGCGGTTTTCACAAGTCTGATCACCGTTGCCATACCATTTCCATTCACTATGCGTATGCGTGTGCTTGTTGGGCGCAACCACTGTTTGCGTTGTGCCGTCAGTGTACGTTACTACAAAATCACCGTCCGCGTTTATCGCTATCGACTGAATGCCTACACCCGTTGCACCAGTTGCTCCTGTTGCACCAGTTGCTCCTGTTGCACCATCCGAACCAGTTGCTTTTATGTTAAGACTTTCCCACGTTTCGCCATTGTCATAGGAAACGTACCAATAATTATCTTCCCCAATTTTTAATTGCGGCGTGATACCGTCTTCGCCATCTTCGCCGTCGGAACCGTCCACGCCGTCCGAACCATCTACACCATCTTGTCCGTCAGCACCAGTTGCCTTTATGCCGAGCGAGGTCCACGTCACCCCATTGTCATAGGAAACGTACCAATAATTATCCTCGCCAATTTTTAATTGCGGCGTGATACCGTCTTCGCCATCCTCACCGTCTTGTCCGTCGGAACCGTCCACGCCGTCACGGCCATCCTCACCGTCTTGTCCGTCGGAACCGTCCACGCCGTCACGACCATCCGAGCCGTCTTCACCGTCGGCACCGTCCGAACCATTTTGACCATTTTGTCCGTCGGCACCAGTTGCCTTTACGCCAAGCGAAGTCCACGTTGCCCCATTGTCATAGGAAACGTACCAATAATTATCCGCACCGATAATCAATTTCGGGGTAATACCATCAACGCCGTCTTGTCCATCCGAACCATCCACACCGTCAACGCCGTCACGACCGTCCGAGCCATCACGCCCATCCGAACCATCTACACCGTCACGGCCATCCGAGCCAGCATCCCCTTTTTCGCCTTGAATACCTTGCTCTCCTTGAGGGCCTTGGACCACTTCATCTTCGCAAGCCGCAAAGCCAAATGCAGCCGTTCCAATACACAAGCACGCCAATAAAGAAATTAGAAACTTTTTCATACAATTGCACTCCAAGTTTATAAGTGTACAATTATTTTACCACCATTTTCCTTGTCCATCAATAGGGTTTTTATATTTATATAAAAAAATTTCCTTTCCCCCAGCCGCACTCCCCCGCCGCCCCACCATTTGATTATAATTCTTACTCCCTCGCGCAATAAAAAATGCAGAAACCCAAATGGATTTCTGCATTTCGATTATTTCAATCAATCTTCAATCACTACAAGAGGCTTAATAAGATCGCGAGGCTTATCCTTCATGAGCATAAGCGCAGGTTCAACGTTTTCAAGCCCAACAAATCTATGCGTAATCAGCTTTTCAGGATGAATACGGCCAGCCATTACGAGGCTTGCAAGCTTTTCCATACGAAGTCTGCCGCCGGGCATAAGACCGCCGCGGATTTGCTTGTGGCCCATACCGCAACCCCATTCCGCTCTAGGAATTTGCACGTAATCGCCTTCGCCGAGGTAGTTTACGTTACCGATAATCCCACCGGGTTTAAGCATTTGAATCGCCTGCGCAAACGTATCGTTGTCACCGCCGGCAATAACGATTTTGTCTACGCCCTTACCATTGGTTTTTGCCAGGATTTGTTCTACAATATCACCTTCTCTATAATTGATAATTTCGCTTGCGCCAAATTCAAGAGCAAGGTCACAGCAATTCTTTCTAGAACCAACTGCATAAATCGTGGATGCGCCGCGGATAGCCGCCGCCGCTACAGCCATAAGCCCTACGGGGCCGATACCGATAATGGCAACCGTGTCACCAAACTGAATATCCGCAAGCTCAACGCCATGGAAACCCGTGGGTACCATATCCGCAAGCATACATGCCGCCGCAATGTCCATGCCTTCAGGGAGATGCGCAAGATTGCCGTCCGCGTCATTTACGTGGAAATATTCACCAAATACGCCATCTTTGAAGTTGGAGAACTTCCAACCGGAAAGCATACCGCCGGAGTGCATTGCGTAACCGCCCTGCGCTTCAAGCGAATTCCAATCGGGCGTAATCGCCGCAATCAAAACTCTATCCCCGGGTTTAAAATCCTTAACCTCGGAGCCAACCTCAACTACTTCCCCTACCGCTTCATGCCCGAGAATCATCTCGTGGCGATCGCCGATTGCACCCGACCATACAGTATGTATGTCCGACGTACAAGGCGCAAGTGCGATAGGCTTACAAATTGCATCGCACGGACCGCACGCAGGTCTTTCTTTTTCTACCCAGCCCGTCTCGCCAATTTTCATCATTGCAAATCCCTTCATCATCAATTCCTCCTGTTGCATCTTTAACATGCTTCGCATTTCGCTGTGTGAGCCTTCAGCGAGTTACCGCACTTAAACCCACTTTTTTATTATACCTGAAATTGAGTAAAAAATCAATACCTTTTAAAAATTTTCAGCTCTAAAGAAAAATTATTATACTAGAGCGTAAATGCTCTCCCTGCGCACACTAAAACTTGTTCCGCCTGCTACGCAAAAAAACTCCTCAATGTTTTTAGGCGACTTTTTATTGCAACAAAAAAAATATATAAAATTATATACGCACTTCCCTGATGATTTCATGTACGAACAAATGCAATCGGTGAAATTCCCGTTGCCTAAAACGGCTTAAATAAAGGAATTTTACCACCCAAAGTTATAACTCTCGCAAAATTAATACATAAAACAATCGTTTACACAAAGAAAAAACACGTTTTAACGAATAAAAACGTGTTTTTGGTGGGCAGAGGTGGCTTCGAACCTGGATGACACGTCCGCAACCCCTTTATTTATAAGGGATTCAGCGTTTATTCGCCATTCGTTCGCCAAATTAATTTACTATATAATTGAAGCAATATAATACGGCAAATATACTATCTCTTGTTCCCGTTTTATATCTCCTTCATGTAGTACATACTGTAAACCTATTTTTTTGGAAAACTTTTTCTTGAATTTTTCAAGAGATTTTGTTGTGTATTCATTAGACGATTTTACTTCAATCGGGATTACTTTTCTATCTAATCGAATTAAAAAATCTATTCCCAACGCCAGTAGTATTTTTATATGATTAATTTTGCGATACGTATTGAATAACTCTCTCCATAAGCGAATGGTGAAACATAAAACATCCCGTCTTTCGTATCTATTTTTTCATCATTATCCAACCATTCTGCCGACAAAATTTCACTTTCAACGCGCACTTGCCCCAGACTTTCCGCCCGTTGCACATTTGGATCTGCGGACATAGGCACGTTTTTTACGATTGCATAATAACAATTTTTTCCTTGCAATATAATTGCATTTTCCGCCTTTATATCGCTAGATTGCACATCGTAAATAGCCGCTTTATTTTTCTTAACCCACTTTCCTATTTCACGTAAAATACATGCATCCATAGGATTTACGCTACCATTTCCGCGCAAGCCTGTATTAAGAAGAAAATTACAATTATATCGTCTACAGTCCACCAAGTTTTCAAGCAGTTCTTTCACCGATTTATAGTTACAGTCATTGCTTGCATATCCCCAATGGTCGTTGAGTACCTGACACATTTCCCCTGCTCGATATTTATCGCTGTTATCCACAAAAGCGGGATTACCTCGTTCAAAGGTCACGCTATCAATCTCGTAATGCCCGACCTTCCCACATTCGGAAAGCCCCGTATTATTGATAATCATAGCTTCCGGCTGATATTTTCTTATCGTCCCATATAAGCGATCTTCTTGCCAATCGTCGTTCGGCTTACTCCACATTCCGTCAAACCAAAAACCGCCAATTTTACCATAGTTCTTACATAAAATTTCAACACTTCTTACAAGATAATCAATATACTTAGGAAAATCTTGATAAAAGCTTTCTTCGCGCCAATCCAACAAAGTATGATAGAAAAACGGAACAATGCCATTTTCACGGCAAGCATCGACAAATTCCTTAATCAAATCACGTCCACAAGCCGAATGCGGCGCATCGTAATCGTTTAATCCGCAGGTATCAAACAACGAAAAACCATCATGATGACGGGTAGTAAGCGTAATATACTTACATCCAGCCGCCTTAGCCGTTTTAACAAGCTCTTTCGCTCAGTTCTTCTTCACGATAAACTTTTTCGTCAGTTTTTCATACTCTTGTTTGTCGGCAGTAGGATTCACATCTAAAAACCAT
>JAZOVQ010000038.1:0-6881 GCA_045658805.1 Candidatus Scatosoma sp. | reverse complement strand
GATTGCCATCGAGGCTTTAAGGCTCTGCCTTAAAAATCCGTAAGGGGCAATGCCCCTTAACCCATACCATTAAACGAACAGTAACTGTAAACCGTCGATGTTCAATCCTCAACTAACCCGTTTTAAATACATGGTTAAGCGGAACGCTTACGCTTGTGTTTTTACTTAATCACCCGCCGATTTGGCACTTAAGCCCACTCTCTTCCGCCACCGATAAAAGATACTCCATACGTTCTTTGCTCGGCGGTACAATTTCGGATAAGGTGTATTTTCTACCCAAGCCGTCGTATTTGTCCTGCCCTAAACGATGATAAGGCAACAAATGATGCTCTTTTACCCCAGGCAGACTTGCCGCAAATTTAGAAATGGCTTTGATTTCTTCAGGCGTGTCGTTAAAGCCTGGCACAACGGGAGTGCGGATAATCAATTCCACGCCGCTTTGCGCTATCTTTTTCGCATTTTCCAAAATACGCGCGTTGCCCGAACGGGTGTATTCTTTATGCTTCGCCGAATCCATGTGCTTGATATCCATTAAATATAAATCAAGATACGGCAAAATTTGTTCTATGTCCTCAAACGGCGCGTTTGCCGTGGATTCCACCGCAGTATGTAAACCGTTTTGCTTACACGCCGCAAGTAAATCCCTCGCAAAATCTACCTGACCGAGAATTTCACCGCCCGACAGCGTAATGCCGCCGCCGCTTCGACGATAATAACTACCGTCTGCAAGCAATTCAGGCATCAATTCCCCTACCGTAACGTCCTGACCGACAATTTTTTCTTTGCCGTTCTCGAACATTGTTTGAATGGCATATTCCTGCGATTCGGGATTGCAACACCAAGCGCAGCGCATAAAACAGCCCTTGAAGAACACGATAGTACGGATACCTGGACCATCGTGTATCGAAAAGCGCTGGATATTAAATATTCTGCCTTTGGTGTCGTAAATACTCATAATTGTTTCCGTGTGTTTTTGTTTTGTTATACTTTCGCCAACGAACGGTATCGGGATAGCGTTACCGCCCAAATACCAACCAACCTGTTTTAAAAGCTGGATGCAACGGCACGTTGCTCAAGCGGAACGCTTACGCTTGCGTTTTTACTTGTTAGAAGCCTTGTTCGGTACGATTAATAATATCTTCCTGCAACGACTTGGACAAAGTCGTGAACAATGCACTGTAACCAGCTACACGAACAACAAGCGTCTTGTATTTTTCAGGATTCTTTTGTGCATCCAAAAGCGTTTCACGCGTAACAACGTTGAATTGTACGTGCATACCCTTCTGGTCGAAATACGAACGAATAAGCGCTACAAACTTCGTCAAGCCCGTCATTCCCGCCAATGCCGAAGGATGGAATTTTTGGTTCAACAACGTACCGTTGGAAGCAACGCCTTGTTCCAATTTCGCTACCGAGTTCGCCGTTGCCGTAGGGCCTTTCTTATCTCTGCCCGACGCAGGACCAATACCGTCCGCGATAGGCGTAAATGCCAATCTACCGTCAGGCGTTGCGCCCGTTTGCGCACCCAAAGGTACGTTTGCCGATACAGGATACAAACCTGCTTGGAACATACCGCCGCGATAGTTTTTATATTTTTCTACTTCTTTCGTGTACGAATTTGCCACTTCGCGCGCAAACATATCCGCTTCGTAAATATCGTTGCCGTATTTAGGACAATCTTCGTCAATCATACGCTTAATTTCACGATATCTTGCGCGTTTTTCAGGGTCAATACCATTGCCGCTGGTCACTTCTTCGTAAATGGTACGGATAACGGGATCGGTCACTTCAATACCGTGCGCCGCCAAACCGCAAGCCACTTCTTGCGTGATACGTTCCGCAGCCGCGCCTTGAATACCATACCCGAAGTTTGCCGCCATTGCATCACGGAATTCGGCAAGGGAAACCACTTTGTCTTCAAATACCAATTTCTTAATTGCCAATAACCCGTCCGTATTGTTTGCAATACCAAAGCCTTGAGGCCCAGTGAAGTTATAGATTGCGCCGCCTTCCTGCAAGGATTTACCTCTTGCGATACAATCGTCAACCATACAAGATTGGAAAGGCAAAGGCACTCTCGTAGCGTGCGCCGCGTCAATTGCGTTGTTTGCGTTTACAAGCAATTTAATGAAATAGCTTTGTTGCTTTTTATACGCTTCAAACACTTCTTCAAAGGTTTGCATTTGCGCTACGTCGCCCGTGTCAGGACCAATTTTTACGCCCTTATCCACGCCGTTGGTGAACACAAGCTCCATCGGGCGGCACATATTGAAGAACGCCGCGTCATGCCAGCCGTCCGTCTTCCCCGCCTTTTGCGGTTCTACGCAACCAATGATACAATAATCTCTCGCATCCTCCAACGTAAGCCCTCTCGCCATAATCGAAGGAATGATAATTTCGTCGTTATAATACGCAGGCAAACCCGTACCCAATCTCGTAAGCGCCGCCGCCTTAATCAAGAAAGATTCCGGCGAACCATTCCATACACGTACGGAAATGGAAGGTTGAGGCAAAGGCACGTGCATAGAAGCTTCCAAACACATATACGAAAGGTCGTTGGTAGCGTCCATACCGTGAATATCCTGACCGCCGACAATCAAGTTTTGGAACATACCATAGCCCGCAAAACCGTCTGCCGAAGCCGCGTCACGTACTTTGTTAAGGTCGTTGAGTTTTACCCAAATACAATCGATAAGCTCTTGCGCTTGTTCAACCGTAATTTTACCTGCATCCACATCCTTTTTATAGTAAGGATACATATATTGGTCGAAACGACCAGGGGAAATGGAATGTCCGCTCGATTCAATTTGCAACAAAAGCTGTACAAACCACATCGATTGACAAGCTTCGTGGAAATCGTTTGCAGGGAATTCGGGAACGTGCATACAGTTGGACGCAATTTTCTCAAGCTCCGCTTTACGAATAGGACATTTTTCCTTTCTCGACATTTCTTTTGCAAGCGCCGCATATCTACGCGCAAAATGCACAACCGCTTCACAGCTTTCGATAACCGCCGTCAAGAAATTGCATCTTTGTACGTAATCCCCGTCCGAAACGTCCAGCTTATCCAACGCCGCCTGCGCTTCCGCCATAATACCGCGATAGCCCTTCTTCAACACTTTATCATATTGCACGCATACGTGACCGATACCGTTGAAGAAATAGTTACCAGGCGTATAAATGCCGTGTTTCATAAAGGCGTCGTATGCTTCGGGCGCCATATTTTCTTTTGCGAGGTCGCAATTGGTCTTACCCTTCCAATAAGGATATACCTTGCGAAGCTCCTCTTTGGTCTTTTCGCTAATATAGAAGGGGTCCGCCGCACGTGTTTCCACGGTGTCAAATTCCGCTTCCAACCATTCGTAGGAATATTCAGGGAATACCTGACAGCCTCTAGGCGCAATCGTTGCGCTGCCTACGATAAGTTCCCCATCGCGGATAACGATAGGTAAATTTTCAAGGATATGCGCAAACGCCGCGCTTCTGCGACGAATGATGGGCAACGCTTCCGTTGCCTTATAGCTTTCGGTAACAAGTATACCTCTCGCCGATTCAATTTCGGGCATTTTCTTGTATAAATCGTCTACCAATTTATCAATTCTTGCGCTCTTTTCAAGCACGAATTTAATGTTTTCCATATACCACCTTCAAAAATGGAATTTCAATATCGGGACAACCCTTTTAAACGGAATTATAACTGTCCCCAAAGATCGGCGTGAGGCGCCGCGATAACTGCGTTGCTGGAAAGTTGACCGCTTTGCGTTGCGTACGCCGAGCCTGCTTCTACCGCCGCCGTAACGTCACCTACTTCGCCCGTCAACATAATAACGCCCTTGCCGCCCATACCACGGGAAACACGAAGGTCGAAAATTTCTACACGCGCCGTCTTTACCGCAATATCCGCCGCCTTAATCGTCGTCGCCGCCGAATACGTTTCAATTAAGCCAAGCGAGCCTGTACGCGCCGTCTTTTGCGTACCAAACAACGCCTTGATAACTTGTTCGTCAATTCTACCCATTACGGACGAATCGATAACGTATCCGTCAAATCTCGACAATACGTGGCTAACCGCCGCCGTAACGTTAGAAATGGAGCCCGTCAATACAATTTCGTATTTACCAGGGCAGGACGGATGCGCCGAAACCAACTCAACGCCTGCGCTCTTAAGCGCCGCGTCCGTTGCTTCTACGCCCTTAGGAATGCTCTTTAATTCAATAACACCAATCGCTTTAAACATTATTCAGCTACCTTATCTATCATAATTTTTACGCCGTCGTATACGGTCACTCTGCCGTCTATCGTCGCGTACTGCGGTAAGGACAAGCCTTCCGCGCTGTCTGCAATTTTGTCCCCTTTCTTTACCAAATCTCCATCCGAAACGCAAGGTACGCTCGGCGCGCCGATATGTTGACGAAGGTAAATTTCTACGCGATCGAAAGAAGTATCTTCCCCGATATATTTCGCCACTTTATCAAACCTTGCCACCCCAAGCACGCTTTCCCAACGCTCGGAAGGCACCATACGATATTCTCTTTCCTTTAAGGGGGAAACTTCGTCCTTGCCTACGTAACGCATTTTGTTTTTCGCAAGCAGGGTTTTATATTCGTTAATAACCGCTCTCGGCGAAATGCCTTGGCAACAAGCCAACGTTTCGCAAATGCCGCAACCGCAGCAAAGAGTTGCCGAAATCACCATTTCGGGCATAACCGTCGCCGCGCCTTTGGCGGTACGCACCATTTTATGCGGTTCCAAAGGGTATCCAAGCAAATATCTCGGACACATATCCGTACATCTCGTACATTGACAGCATGCCGTTTCCGCGCGGGCAATCGATTTGTCCCCGTCTAAAAACTTACTTTCCACCGCAGGAATGTTGGGGGGAAGAATAAGCAAACTCTTGGTCGTTTTCGTTACCACTGCCAAATCGGGATTTATCACTTTACCCATCGAAGGACCGCCGTCAATCACGACGTATTCTTCGGGGATTTCTATCGAATTTTTCTCCAATAATGCGGAAACGGGCGTTCCAATAGGCACTTTCACCACGAACGGTTGAGGAATATCCCCTGCCACCGTCACCCATTTCATAAGCATCGGAGTGTTGTTTTTTAACATCATCGCTACGTTGTACAAGGTTTCTACGTTGTACACAATTACGCCGGCGGTGATAGGCAGATTGCCAGGCTTTACCACTCTGCCCGTCGCTTGATAAATCAAGCTGATTTCGTCGCCCATGGGATATACGTCGGGCAACGTTTTTAAATAAATTTTATCGGCAAGCTTGGTGCCGTCTGCCAGCTTCAAGCGTTTTGCCGTATGTTCTTTTACGCAAAGCAAAGCACGGGGTATGCGCGCATACTCCAACACAGCTTTAATGCCCGCCAAAACCATAGGCATTTCTTTACATAAAAGAATATAATCGGTATAAAGAAGAGGCTCGCATTCCGCGCCGTTTATGACAAGCGTATCCGCCCCGTCCGCCAACTTCGCGTACGAGGGAAAACCAGCGCCACCTGCGCCTACTATGCCCGCTTCTTTCATAATTTCTTTCAAATCCATACTCATTTCCAAATGAATGTCTGTGATTAGTCAACAATACCAACGATAACTGCGTCGCAAGGCGCTTGCGTGTTCAACAATGCAAGACGCGCAGCGCTACCCGTCGTAATCAATACTTCTTCATTGATACCAGCGCCAACGCTATCTACCGCAATGATAAATTCGCCCGTCAATTGACCGTTTTTCAAAATTTCCACTTCCATGAATTTAGAACCAACCAAAGCTTGTTGCTTTTTCGTGGATACGATATGTCCTCTGATAATTCCTCTTAACATTATTCTTACTCCTTAACGACGTTTACTTTAAAGCCGTTACCGATACCCGCCGCGTTTGCGTCGTCGGTGTCAACGTGCATTTCCAAACGGAAATCGGGATGTACGCGCACTTGAACGTCGTACCATCTCGTACGGCGCTTGCCGTTTACGTCCACCGTAACCGTGTCGCCGTCCTTCACGCCAAATGCCGCGCCGTCGCTGGGCGACATGTGAATGTGTCTGTTGGCAATAATGCACCCTTCTTTCAATTGTACGATACCCTTGGGGCCTACAATCGTCACGCCTGCCGAACCTTCAATTTTACCCGATTCGCGTACGGGGGGCTTTACTTTTAAAACGTACGAATCGGTTGCGGAAATTTCCACTTGCGATTTGTTTCTCAAAGGTCCTAAAACACGTACGTTTTCAATGGGACGCAACGAGGGTCCAATCAACGTAAGCGTTTCTTTGCATGCGTGCTGACCAGGCTGCGACAAATCTTTAATGGGCGTCAATTCATACCCTGCCCCAAACAACGTTTCCAAATCCGCTTTGTTCAAGTGAATGTGTCTGTTGGATACGCCTACGGGCACTTCGCTACCGTTTGCGGCTTCCACACCGCCAATATTCGCAATTACTTTTTTAACCAATTCGGCAATCTGCGCGTTAGAAAATTCCATATAAATCCTTCCGTTAAATTTTAACGTATTTTTTTCGTATTCATGTTTGCTTATATGCTTTTCGCTATAAGACTTTTGCAGTGTCAAACCCTGCGTTTTTACCTGTTTTTGGGTGGAAAAACCTCCGCAGTACCCCAAAAATAGCTTATTTTAGGGTACTACGGTGTATTTTCCGTCCACATTGCTTCTTACTCCTAAACGAAGCGATTATACGGCTTGCCTATCCGTTGTCAGGCGCCGTACGTATCGTTTTCCTTTAATTATTTAATGGAGGGAAGAAGTTTTTCAACGTCCATATGAGGGCGAGGAATTACGTGCGTTGCGATTACTTCGCCAAGTGCCGTAGCTGCTGCGGTACCAGCTTCAACTGCTGCTTTAACTGCGCCTA
>JAZOVQ010000037.1:0-9277 GCA_045658805.1 Candidatus Scatosoma sp. | reverse complement strand
TACCTTCAAAGTGTCGTTGTAGAACGCACCGCCGATTACGATAACGTCACCCGTCGTTGCCGTCTTACCCAAACCAACGTACAGGTTGTTAGGAATTTTAATATCGTTCATCGCAATTTGCGTGCCGTTGAAAGTAATACCTACGCCGCTGCCTGCTTCAAAGGTCAATTTTTCCGTCCACGTACCTTCCGTTACTTCAAAATCCGCACCGCTTGCCTTGTCAAAATACACTGCGCTTGCGCTGCTTCCATTGCCGATAACCACTTTGCCGATGTTGTAGGTATCGCGCGGCACGTAAGTTTCCCAAGCCGAGCCATTCCACTTGAAGTTGCTTTCGCTGATAACGTATTTTACTTTCAAATTCGCGTTATAGAAAGTACCGCTAACGGTGAGGATATCCCCCTCTTGCGCCGTCGTGCCCAAGTTTACGTAAATATCATTGGGGATTTTAATATCATTCATATTGATAACAGTGCCGTTGATGGCAACACCCACGCCGCTACCCGCTTCAAAGGACAATTTTTCCGTCCACGTACCGTCTACAATATCAAACTTACCGCTCAATTTACCAAAGTATACCGCACTTGCGCTGCTATCGTTTAAAATTCTTACCTGACCAACATTATACGTAGTGTAAACCACGGGCACGTATTTCTCCCAACCAGAGCCCGTCCAACGGAAATGGCTTTCCTTAATCAAGTAACCCGTCGATTGCGTCGGACATGCAAACGCACCGCTAATGGTGATAACGTCACCTGCGTTCAATGCACCAAAGGTTACGAAGAAGCCGTCGCCCGTACTCTTCATTTCGCCCATGGCAACTTGTTCGCCGTTTACCTTGAGCGTACCGCTAGCCGATTCAAACGCATAATCCCAGCTTTGAATAGGCAATTCGCCGCTTACTCTCTTCAAATACAGTGTATTGTTCAAATCTTTCGCGGCGCCTACCGAGCTGTTTACGTGCAATTCCATTTCGCCTACGCTATGAAAATCCAACCATTTCTCGCCAGTCCATTGGAACGCGCTTTCTTCAATAACGTATTTCGTAGCTTGCGCATCGCATACAAAATCACCGCCAACGGTGATAACGTCACCTGCGTTCAATGCGCCAAAGGTTACGAAGAAGCCGTCGCCCGTACTCTTCATTTCGCCCATGGCAACTTGTTCGCCGTTTACCTTAATCGAACCGCCAGCCGATGCAAACATATAATCCCAGCTTAAAATGGGCAACGTGCCGCCGTCCGTTCTTTGCAAGTACAACTGGTTGTTCAAGCCGCTTGCGCCGCCCACCGAGCTGTTTACGTGCAAATCCAACGCGCCAATGTTATGCGTCGTATACGAAGCCTCCGCTTCTACCGTTACGCAGTCCGTAAACGAATTGTTGATTGCAATGCTAACCCCTGCGCATGCAGTGGAGCAACCGATTGCAAGCAATAATGCCGTTAACTTTGAGTTGATTTTTCTCATTTCTTCCTCCTATTGCTCAATTTTTTCGTGAGCATGAAGTTTTTTCGTACTGCATTATTATACCACATAGCCGTTTGCATTTCCACTCATTATTTTTTCACTTTTCCTCATTTTTTCGGCATATAGCCAATTTTGGGCTTGTTTTCACCAATATTTTTGCATATTTTTCCTTTTTTTGGAAGCATAAAAAGCTTTTTGTGCATAAGCTAAACAAAAAACGGGAGAAAATTTTACGCCTATCACGCAAACGCTTTTCACCCGTTTTCATCTATGAAATTTTTAATAATTTTTATAATTTTGCCTTAATAAAACAAGCCGCCGCCGCAATATCCGCCGCAGGGTTTTCGCCGCACTCCCTTTCAATGGTCAAAAAGCCGTCGAAACCAATTTCTTTTAATGCGTTAAGATAGTTATCCCAATCCACGTCCCCCTCGCCGATTGGCAATTCCGCAAAGCCCTTGCAAGCATTTAAGGCGTCCACGCCGCCTACGGCAAACGCGTGGTATACGTCGGTGGGGTTTTGATTTTTATCCAGCATTTTTCCGTCCTTTAGGTGCGTGTGTACAATAAAATCTTTAAGTATATACACCGCTTCCACGGCGTCCTGCCCCGTCACCATAGTGAAGTTTGCAGGATCGAGGTTGACGCCAACGCCTCCCTTGGTATCCAACAAAAACGCAAGTAGCGTCGCCGCTTTTTCAGGCCCCGTTTCAATGGCAAGCGTCACACCGCGCGCCTTTGCGTATAAGCCGCATTCCGTCAATGCAGACAGCATAACCTCGTACCTGGGGTGGGTCTTATCGTCGGGAATCACCCCAATATGCGTTGTCACGACACTTGTTTCAAACTCCGCGGCAAGGTCAATGATACGCTTGGTTTTTTCGATACGTTCGGCGTTATCCTCGGCAATTTCAAACCCGTAACCGCCCATATCACCGCAAAGCGCGGACACCTCAAGCCCGTTTTCCTTTAATAAGCGCTTAAATTCCGCCTTTTCCGCCGCCGAAAGGTCGGGAGAGAAGGCGCCCGTCGTCGCGTAAATTTGTACGCCGTCCAGCCCCAATGCCGCGGCCTGCTTAATTCCGTTTTCATGCGTTTGTTTAAAGCAATCCGTTATTACACCCAGCTTCATCTCATACCTGCCTTGCCCATTTTGTAAATTTCCATAATCAAACGGTGCGTTTTCAACGCTTCTTCACCGCTAATTTCCAACGGCTCTATACCCCGTACGGCATTGTAAAATTGCCGTATTTGACGGATATGCTGAAAGCCCCAATAATCCTTTCCGCCCTCGTACGCCGTCGTATCCTCGTCCTGATGCGCCTCTTCCGCACTACCGTCGTTATACGTTACGTATGCGTCGTCGTAACCAAAAGTAACCTTGCCTTTTTCACAATACAGCTTAATTTCAATCGGCTCGTCACAGCCGTAATTGTTCATACAATAAAAGCCGTATCTAACGCCGTTTCGATAGGTGATAAGCCCTTCCGCGCTGTCTTCTACCGACACAATTTTATGCCCTCTATTCGCCATAGAGCAGGACACGCTTTCCACTTCGCTGCCCACCAGCCAGTTGACTAAATCAATAGAATGTATGGCTTGGTCTATCACTACGCCGCCGCCCTCTTTATCCCACGTGCCCTTCCAATCGCTTTCGCCGTAATAGCTGTCGGGCCGCGTCCAAGTAAGCGTAGAGCGCGCGCTGATGATTTTGCCAAGCCTGCCGCTATCCAACGCGCGTTTGACAAGCCGCGCCGAATTGTTATAACGGCATTGAAAAATAACGCCGAACAATACCCCTTTTTCTTTGGCGGTTTGCACGGCGTTTTCCGCGCTTTCCAAATTGACGTCCATAGGCTTTTCCGTCAATACGTGCACTCCCTTTTCAAAGGCGTAACACGCCACTTTCGAATGTAAATAATGCGGCAAACACAAATGTACTGCGTCCAAATTTTCCTTTTCGAACATTTCTTCATAGGACGCGTACGCCGCTGCCCCGTATTTCGCCGCCGTTTGCTCCGCGCGCTCCTGCTTAATATCACAGCACGCCACCAGTTCCGTTTCAGGCAAAGCGGCAATGGAAACCAGGTGCATAACCGAAACTCGTCCGCACCCAATCAAACCAACCCTTATTTTTCTTACAGCTTCCGCCATACGCCCGCCTCTGCTTTCGCTTTTATTACCCCTTCGCGGATTTTCATAACCTCTAAAGTTTCCGCAGCGTCAAAGGACCTTTCGCCCGTTTCAAAGAAGTGTATAATATCCGCAATTAAATTATCAAAAAATGCCGAATTGATAGGCAAATATTTTCCGCCCGTTTCATCGGAAACCGTCGCCGTAAACGGCAAACAGCAAGCGAAGGTCATAACCGCGCTTCTATCGTCGCCATACGCCACTTCCGCCCATTCTTGATCGGCGCGTTTTACGTAGCGAATTTGCTCCGCGCCCACGCCCAAACACTTCACCGCCATTTCAATTTGGTGAATGATATATTCGTCAAAATTAGAGCCGCCGCCCTGCGTAAAAACAGCTTTTGCCGTACCCATGTACGCGTTGAGTTCGTCCGCATACCGTAAAGCCGAGCTGGTAAAGAACTGCACGCCTTGCGCCTCTGCCATATCGAAAATGGCTTTTGCCGTTGCATAATCGGGCGCAAACGTCTTATCAATATACGGACTTTTTCCGCACGCAAATACCTTTTTCGCATATTCGAAATGTTTTTCGGGGTTAGAGGGCGAAAGCACGATAACGTAATCGCATTTTGCGCAAAGCTCCTCTATCGTCGCGCAACGCTCCACGCCATACTGCGCGCACCAAGCATCCGTCGTCACCCCCGACGGCGCGTCCATTTCCGCCCAAGCGTATTTTACGCAATAATCCGCCCCCGTTTTTTCGTTGTACGCGCGGATCATTCCAGGATATTCGTTTGCGTGCCATTCGTGTAAGAAATAATCAATAAAGCCGATTGTTTTCATTACAGTTTAATCTCCTCTTTCTTTTCTGCGGACGCATACAAAGCGTCCAACAATTTCATGCTTTCCAGTATGTTTTCAATGTTATTTTTATCCTTAACGCCCGTTTCAATAGATTGAATAAACGCCGTATCCTCGCAAAGATACATGTTGGGAATATCGTATTCGGGATTGATCGTTTCCAGAGTTTCGCCGTCGTAGAACGTGAATTTTCCGCCGTAATTCAATCTTGCGCCGCCCTTATCCCCCATAAAGTCGATATACAACTCAAATTTATCAATATTTTGTGCCCAAGCGCCGTTGAAGGAAATGCTTGCCTTGTCTGTACGGATATGCCCCGTGATAAAATCGTCCACGTCGTTAGTACCGTTTTCCATATCGGCGGTGTCCTCCGCCCACATTCCGCGATATTTATACGCTTTCATATCCTTTGCCATTTCGTTGTAAGCGTCACAGGTAACGCTCTTAATTTTCGCGCCACCAAGCACGTATAAAATAAGGTCGAGGAAATGAATACCCCAATCAATCAATACGCCGCCGCCCGATTGCGCTTTGGTGGTAAACGCACCACCCAAGCCGGGAATACATCTAAAATCACGGAAAGAACAATAGACGTGATAAATGTTACCAAATTTACCTGCGTCCGCCCATTCTCTCAACATTTCTACCGATTTTTGATAGCGGTTGCATACACCGATATCCAAAATTTTGCCTTGTCTTTCCGCTTCGTTTGCCATCTCCAAAGACAAGGGATAATTGACGGTGATAGGCTTTTCGCAAAGCACGTGCTTGCCTGCCTGCAACGCTTCCATCGTAATGGTATAGTGTGCATAATTAGGGGTAAGCACAAACACCGCGTCCACTTCTTCATCCGCCAAAACCGTCTTATAATCGGTTACTACGTTTTCAATTTTGGGATATTTTTCCTTTTTCGCCTCCGCTTTTTCAATAAGCAAATCGCAAGCGTATTTGATACGCACGTTTTCCATTTGAGAGAGCGCAGGAAGATGCGCCATGTCGGCAATTCTACCGCACCCGATAATCGCTACAACTGTCATATTTGTTTTCTCCTTAAAGTTTGTACCATTATTATAAAATATCCCAAAGCCGTTGTAAATGGTTATATTTCATATAAAATTTGTCATTTTTTCACTTTTGGGCTTGTTTTTGCATTTTTTATTGCTTGATAATTGACTTTTGCTTACTTTTATATTATAATGGCAATAGGAGAAAAGGTATGTCTGAAAATAAAACTCGTTATCATTTTGATAGGCTGTACATCAACCGTCCCCCTCGTTTTGGCGAGGTATTTCTTTTGCAAATCGGGCGGAGATATTGCGAGCCGACGGAGCTAATTGTGGCGCATCCGCACCTCAATTGGTTTGAGTTGACCATCGTCACCAAAGGCAGTGGCAGCATACTCACCAACGGCGTGGAAAAACACGTTTCGTCGGGGGATATTTACCTGTCCTTTCCCTGCGATATCCACGAAATCCGCGCGGATACAAACGAGCGTTTGGAATACGATTTCTTTTCCTTTTTTTGCGAAGACGAAACACTGCGGCCTGCGCTAAAAGCCATTACGCAAAACCATTGGAGCTGTGACAGCCGCGTCTTTCAGGATAAGAAACTTGCCGATTTGGTCCAGCTTGCATTGGCAGAATTTGTCAACGAAAACCAGCCCTATTCCTCGTCGCTTTTAGAAAACATTTTCCGTTTGATTATCCTTTATTTGATACGTGATTTTAACGATATTAAGCCCAATCGCGGGCATATTTCCGAATCAGAAATTTTGTGTTTTCAACTAATGAATTATATCGACACACACGTTTATTCGCTTAAAAAGCTGGAAGAACTTGCGCCGAAATTTAATTACAATTACGGTTATTTATCGGGGCTGTTTAAACGCACGACGGGCAAAAAACTCACCGATTATTTTCAGCATCGAAAAATGGAAACCGCTAAAGCGTTGCTTCTTGAAAACAGTAAAAAAATAGGCGAAATTGCCGAAATGCTGGGCTACACTCCTTATGCTTTCAGCAAGGCCTTTAAAGCCATGTACGGCTATTCGCCGCAGGTTTATGCAAAACTTTAATATAAGAAAACCCCTTGTTCAACACAAGGGGTTTTTATTTTGATTTCGTTATAAAGTTCTCACCACTTTTCACTTACTAAAAATGGTTTGTTAGCCCAACAATACGTCAAAAATGAGCATTACGGCAAACCCTACCAACAAGGCGTACGTAGCGCTGCGCTCGTTGCCGTGCGCATGCGTTTCGGGGATCATTTCATCACTGATTACGTACAGCATCGTGCCGCCCGCAAACGCCAACGCAAAGGGCAAAATTACCGTGGAAATACTTACGGCAAAATAGCCGATAAACGTTCCCACAATTTCCACTACGCCCGTCATGAGCGCAATTAAAAACGTGCGTTTTTTACTCATTCCCGAGGCAATCATCGGCGCGATAATCACCATACCTTCAGGAATGTTTTGCAAAGCGATACCGCCTGCAACTGTCAAAGCGTGTGCCACGTTGTTCGAGCCAAAGCTCACCCCCGCCGCAATCCCTTCGGGAAGGTTGTGGATTGCAATGGCAATTACAAACAAAAGCACTTTGTTCAATTGCGCCGTTTTATCAGGGTGCAATTCCTGGTCCAGTCCCGTCATACGGTGCAAATGCGGCACTAGTTTATCAATAAGATTAAGCGAAATTGCACCGCAAAACAAGCCGACAAGCGTCACAACAAGCGCAAACTTTCCCTCATGCTCTAAAGAAGGCAAAATCAAACCGACTACCGCCGCGGCAAGCATTACCCCTGCGGCAAACGAAAGAATGATATCGTTAAATTTTTGCGAAGGATTTTTAAAAAAGAAACCGATAATTGCGCCAATTATCGTCGCGCCACCTACGCCTAGCGCCGTCAATAATACCATGGTCATTTTATACGTTCCTTTATTCTTTTGTTTACTATATTATAGCATATTCCGCAAATTAATCAATAGTTTCCACAAAATTTTTTATTGACATTTTTTCGCTTTTGATAAAGCAACTGCAATTTGACTGCAAACAGCAATAAAAAACACCCATGTGCGCATTTCAACGCGTACATGGGTGCTCCATTGTCAGTTGTTAGATTGTTTTCATAACACCCCAAGTGTAATATTCTTCTACGCCAGTGTCCGTCCAATATTTTACGCTAACCGTCAACGAGTTGCCATTGATGGTAAATTCACCCCACGAACAAGCCTTCGAAGAAGCCGTATATTCGTAATAAGCAGGTTCCATATGCGTATTCGGCGAACGCGTTTGCGTTCCTGCAGGTCCGTTCATAACGTACAAAACGCCATCGGGATCCATCGAATAATTGATGCCGTTATACGTTTCCCAAATTTCCCTCGTAGGCTCGCCGTTTTTATCAATGGGATAAGTTCTAGAAACAACGTGATCGTGACCTTGCAAAACAACGTCTACGCCGTGCTTTGCAAAAATTTCCTGCAATTGCATTCTCAACCCACGGCTAATGCTGTTTTTGTCAGGATCGGAGCCGTAGTTACCAGCGGAATACATAGGGTTATGCATCGCAACAATCGTCCAGGTTGCATCGTTGTTTTTAAGCTCGTCAACCAACCAATTATATTGATCGTCCGTCAATTTCGTACCCGTCAAACGGTTGGTGTTCAGCATAATAAACTTCGCATTTCCGTACGTAAAACTGTAATAATATCCCAATTCCGTTTCCTGTTTAGGGATTTTGTTATTGAAATGCTTAAAGGTTTCGTTGGAACCGTTTTTATACGTCGTTTCGTGGTTTCCCGAAATGGCCATCATGGGAATTTTGGACAAATAAGCAAAGTTAACGTCCAACATATTCGTCCATTCGTGTTCATATTTCGAATCTTCTACAACGTCGCCCGTATGCACGATAAAATCGGTATTTTCGGAGATACTGGAAAGCACTCTCGTCAAGCCAAGCCCTATACCCTCCGACGACTGCGAATCGCTAAAATGCGCAAAAGTAAAGGCGTCAGCGGTAGTGTCTTTCGTTTGCAAAGTCACGGTTTCCGTACCAACGTCCACGTATTTATCATACGCTTGATAGGTGTACGTTTTTCCCGCTTCCAAATCGATTTCCGCTTTCACGATATAATAGGTCATCGAGTTGCCGCTTTCTTGATAGGAGCTGGCTTGCATTACGCTGGCAGAATATTCTTCATACCCATCCAAGCTGTCCCCTTCCGCCACGCGAATAACGGGGCGCAAAGGCTTTTGCTGGGTGTTGTAGGTGAAGCCGTAAACGGATTCTGCGGTGTCATACAAAGTAACGGTCAAGGAAGTGGGCTTATAAAGCGCCTTTTCCGCATCCGAATATTCACGCAAAGGATCGCCATAGGAGAAGGTTTCTTCGGTGCTAACTGCGCCGCAAACGCAGGATTTATAATATACCGCGCTGCTTTCCTCGGTTGCTTCGTCCTTGATATATTTCCCGTCCGCAATCTCCTCGGTGTAGGCATGGTCGCCTACCTCTTCCACGGTAAAGGTTTGATAACTTTTACCGCCACAAAGCACACAGGATTTGAAATATACCGCGTCCTCTTGGCAAGTAGCCGCTTCTTTTAAATATTCTTCCGTTTGCACTTCGCCGCTGTAATCGTGCGCCAGTTTTTTACCTTGCGTGAAGGTCTTTTCTCCTGCTTTACCGCATTCACAGCTGTAATAATACAATGCTGCGCTTGTACAATCGGCTTCCGATTTTAAATATTGCTCCTCCATAATTTTTATTATATTCGCATTCTTTAGAAAAAGGCAATGCGTTTCCTTGATTGCATCATACGG
>JAZOVQ010000036.1:0-12147 GCA_045658805.1 Candidatus Scatosoma sp. | reverse complement strand
CGTAAGCTTATCCGCAACTTTTTTCGTGATATGTTTAGAAATCTTTTGTACTTGCTTATCGTTTTGCAAGAAACTTCTCGAAACGTTCAACGGAATATCGGGACAATCAATAACGCCGTTCAAAAGCATCAAAAATTCGGGGATTACCTCTTTAATATTATCCGCGATAAACACTTGATTACAATACAGCTTTACTTGCCCTTTTTCCAATTGGATTTGCTGTTTTTTCACTTGAGGGAAATACAAAATACCCTTTAAGCGGAAGGGATACTCCATATTCAAATGAATCCAAAACAACGGCTCGTTAAAATCCATAAAGGTTTCGCGATAGAAATTTTTATATTCTTCATCCGTACATTCTTTCGGATCTTTTAAATACAACGGCTTCGTATCGTTAAGCGCCTTATCGTCCGTCCCTTTCGGGTTCAAATAGACGTTGAACGGCATAAACGAGCAGTATTTGCGAAGAAGCTCACGGATACGGTATTCTTTTAAGAATTCCTCTTCGCCATCCGCGATATGCATTACAATTTTCGTACCGCGCTCCGCTTTGTCCGTTTCGGAAATTCTATACGTTGCGTTACCATCCGATTCCCATCTTACCGCAGGCTCGTTTTTATAGCTCTTCGTATAAATTTCAACCAAACTGGAAACCATATACGCCGAATAAAAGCCTAAACCAAAGTGACCGATAATGCCGTCGCCGGATGCATTTTCATATTTTTGCAAGAAATCTTCCGCGCCGGAAAAAGCAATTTGCGTGATGTATTTTTCCACTTCTTCAGCGGTCATACCGATACCGTTGTCTTCTACCGTCAATGTTTTGGCAGCTTCGTCAACGTAAACGTTAATTTTATATTCTTCATTAGAAGGTGCAGTTTCACCAAGTTCAGCCAATTTCTTGTGCTTAGTAATTGCGTCCATACCATTCGCAACAATTTCACGAAGAAAAATATCTTTATCCGAATACAACCATTTTTTTATGATTGGCATCATATTTTCGCTTGAAATTTTAATTTTTCCTTTCTTTTCCATGTTACAAACTCCTAAAATTTTTTAACACTTATTTATAAACAAAAAAGCCTGCTTTTAATCAAGTTAAAAACAGACTTTTTAATATTTATTTTAAAGTATTATTCGCCTAAAACAATCAGGAGTTCTTATTCAGCAAATCTGCAATAGATACGCCGCCCAAACCGCCTTCGTTCCATTCGGTAACTTCTTCAGCGGGCTTTTGTGCTCTGGGTTTTCTTACTTTTTCTTTAACTTCGCCTTCTTCAGCTTTAACTGCCTTGGGCTTTCTTTCAACGTTTTCAGGCTTCGGTTCAAGAGCCTTAATCGAAAGCGTCATCTTCTTTTCTGCGCAATCAAGCTTCAAGATTTTAGCGTCGATTTCTTGACCAATCGTAAGAGCCGTCGTGGGGTTTTCCAAGAATTCGTGAGAAATTTGGGAAACGTGAACCAAACCGTCGATACCCTTTTCAACTTCTACAAATGCGCCGAAAGGTACGATTCTTACAACTTTACCATGGATAACGTCGCCTTCAGCATACTTTTCAGCAGCCAAATCCCAAGGTTGAGCTTGAAGTTGCTTGTAACCGATGGAAACCTTCTTGGATTCTTCATCAATCTTAAGCACTTTGAATTCGTACTTCTTGCCGATTTCAAGAACGTCCGTTACAGACTTAACACCCGTCCAGGAAAGATCGGAGATGTGCGCAAGGCAATCGAAACCGTTTACGGAAACAAATGCACCGAATGCGGTAACTCTTTCAACTTTACCTTCAACAACGTCGTCAACTTTAATGGAAGCAAAGAATTCAGCTTCTTTAGCAGCTTTAGCAGCGTCTTTAGCAGCTCTTTCTTCTTCAATAATTACACGTTGAGAAGCGATAATTTCTTTTCTTCTTTCGTTTTTAAGTTCGATAAGTCTAAGGCGCAGCTTTTTACCTACGTACTTATCAAGTTCTTTTACGTAACCCGAACGAATTTCGCGAGCGGGAACGAATACCGTATAAGAACCAAGTTCGGACGTCAAGCCGCCCTTGTTGAATCCGGAACATACAACTTCGAATTCTTTACCAGCTTGAATGTCAGCGATCATAGCTTCTTCTTCTTTCACTTTCTTAATTTGCTTTTGAGAAAGTTTTACAGGGTTGATAGCAACAACCATAAGTTCGATTTCATCGCCAAGTTTTGCGTTGAATTCGTCTTTGTTGTAAACTTCGCAGTCTACTTCAGCCTTGTCAAGAATAACTTCTTTCTTTGCAAGGGGGAGCAATACTGCAACACCCGTATCGTCCGCCGACGAGATCGTAGCCTTAATCAACTGTCCTTTCTTGAACTTTTGTTGACTGTCCATGTTCGCAACAACTTCTGCCATCGTTGCTTTTGCTTCTGTTTCCATTTCCATCTTTAATAGAACCTCCTGAGTTTGCGCGTTAGGGGTGCTTGCACCCGTAACAATACCTACCTTTTTAAATCTTTTGATTGTTTTATATTCGAGATCGGCAGCACTTGACAATCGGAATACGTTTTCACAATGCTCTGCACAGATGTCATACAGCTTATTTGTATTGCTGCTATTCAATCCGCCGATGACCAACATAGCGTCACATTGCTTAGACAATTCGCTTGCCTCATTTTGCCTCCCTATAGTAGTATAGCAAATTGTTTTAAAAACTTCAACTGTTTTACCACGTGTATTATTAAGAATTTTTATAATTTTTTCAAATTTTTCCTCAGAATAGGTCGTTTGGGACACTATACAGCATTCATTGGGGGGCAAAATGCTAAAATCTTCACTTTCAGAAGAAAAAATGTATGCGGTATTTTCACACCAACCATTAAGCCCAATAACCTCTGGATGAGACTTCTCCCCTACGATAACAATCGTTTTTCCTTCCCTGTGCTTCTCGTCTACAATTTTTTGCGTACGGCGAACGAACTCGCAGGTGCAATCTACCACTTGAATATTTTTCGCTTCGCAATATTCATACACAGGTTTCCCTACGCCGTGTGAACGAATAATCAGCGTCGCACCCGAAGGTACGTCGCTGAGATCTTCTACCATAATAATCCCCCTATCCGTAATCGTCTTTACAACGTCGGGGTTATGTATAATTTCACCATAAATATAGGTATTTTTCGGCTGAATCGAAAGCGCTGTATCCACCGCCTTCTTCACACCGCGGCAAAAGCCACCGCTTTTTGCAATGATAAATTCCATTTATTTTGCCTTTTTCTTATTCTTTTTCTCTTCGAGGAATTTGGTGTGTTGCGCACGAAGTTCCATCAAAACATCCCAAAGACGTTGATTGGCGCAATCAAGCTCTTCATCCGTTAATTTTTTATCATAATATTCGCTTAATTCAAACGGCTCACCCATTATAATATGCGTTCTGCGGAACAATCTGGGACGGCTGTATACAAGCATAGGCACAATGGGCGTCTTGGATTTGATAGACATAATCGCCGCACCGTGATAGAAAGGCAACATAACTTCGTTGGTCTTATTTCTCGTTCCTTCAGGGAAAATGGCAACCTTTTCGCCATTTTTTAAGCATTTCAAGCAATTCATAAGCGTACGAACGTCGCTACCGTCACGATTTGCACTGATCGCTTTAATACTGCGAGCAAACGGGCCCAAAAACTTGGATTCGAAAATAGGTCGTTTTGCAACAAAATGCACACATTCCCAAGTTGTATTCGCCACATAAATACAGTCAAACACAGAATAGTGATTGCAAATATAAATGCAGCCCCCGTCTTTCACCTTGCGATTGCCGTAATATTTAAACGGTTTCAACAAAAAGTAGGCGGGAATGATAACAATACGCAATACGTTCATCAATTTGGATATATGCTTTCCCTTTTTATTGGCGGGAATTGTAATTGATTTTTGTTTTTTTACTTTTTTGGGTTTCGCTTCTTTTTCAAGCGTTTCCGTTTGTTTTTCGCTCATAATCTATCCTCGTTTTTCTATAATCGTTAAATTTTTGATTGGATTTCCGCTTTTATCGCCGCAACTACGCCATTGATATCCAAGGCAGACGTATCGATAACCACGGCATCCTCCGCGCAAACAAGCGGTGAGAACTCTCTTTCACTGTCTTGTTTGTCACGCATAACAATTTCCGCGTGCAATTTTTCAAAATCCACCGTTTCTCCACGCGCAAGCAGTTCGTTATAACGGCGTTCCGCACGAACTTTGCTGTCAGCCGTAACGAAAAACTTAAATTTTGCGTTAGGCAAAACCGCCGAACCAATATCCCTACCGTCAATTACGCAAGACATACTACTTGCAATTTCTCTTTGCATTTCCACCATTTTAAGACGAATGCAATGATGCGCTGAAATGTCTGAAGCAGCCATAGAAACTGCGTTTTCTCTAATTTTTAAGGATACGTCCTCGCCGTCCAGCATTGTATGCTGTTTCCCGTCGGCATATACTACTTTCACGTTAAGCTTAGGCAACAACGTAGCAACAGCCGCGCCGTCTTTAGGATCAACACCCGACTTTAAAGCTTTCAAAGCGCACGCACGATACATTGCACCAGTATCCAAATACAAAATGTTGTAATCTTTCGCCAAAATCTTCGCTACGGTGCTTTTTCCGCTTCCCGCAGGACCGTCCAAAGCGATATTGTAAATTTCGGAAATATCTTTTCTCAACACCTTTGCCCCCTTTTGATAAACGTGTTTAACCGTTCTTTCTTCCAGTAAATCCGTAAAAATCATCACTCGGATACATAATCTCAAGCTACCGTCGATATCTGGCTCAACAGCCGCAAATAACGGCGCGAAATCGTACCCGCATTCCCTCGCAGCTTTCGCCGGGTGATAGGAATGGATATCCGACGTCAAAGAAAAGAGAAAGCCTTTTACCTCCGTTTTTTGCAATGCGTTCACCGCAAAAATTTCCGCAAGCATTTCCTGGACCGATAAAGAAATCTCCTCTTTGCAATCCTTTTCAATTGTCGTTGCGCCACGTATAATCGTCATAGTACGCTCGGTTATGCTCCTTAGAATGTTCTACGTTGCCCAAAGGCTAATATTTATTATATCGTAAAATTAACAAACCGTCAAGCTTTTGATAAATCAAACTGTTAATTTTCTCAACGAAATCCGTGAAAGTTTAAAAAATTGATTTTATCAAATGCTATTCCCTGCGGCGTAGCCCGTTGCGAAGGCAATTTGCATGTTAAAACCACCTGTAAACGCGTCAACGTCAAGCACTTCGCCGCAGAAGCGCAAGCCTTTTACTTTCTTGCTTTCCATTGATTTCGGATTGATTTCGGAAAGATCCACCCCACCCGACGTAATAATCGCTTCATTGAAATCACGCAACGAATGCGCTTTCATTGGCATACCCTTTAAGGTTTTCACCAAACGAGCACGCTCCTCTTTCGTTAAAACGTTCACGTTTTTAGAGGGCGAAATACCACTTGCATCCAACACAGTTTTGATTAGTTTTGCAGGCAAAAGCTCGGACAATGCATTGATAATTTGCTTGTTTTTGTAGGTATCAAAATCCCTTAACAAGCGCTTATCCAGCGTTTGCTCATCCAAAGCCGGCTTTAAATCCAAATATAACGTAACGTTTTGGAGTTGTAAACGATTGATTACCAACGAAGCCGATAAGACAATAGGCCCCGAAATACCAAAATGCGTAAAGAGCATTTCCCCAAACTCGCTATATACCGTTTTATCCCCTTGTTTTGCCGTTAAACGCACGTTTTTCAAGGTTAAACCTTGCAATTCCTTGTAGAAATCCCCTTTTAAATTTAAGCCGCAAAGCCCACATTTTAAATCGGTAACAGCAAGCCCATTGGCGCGCGCAAATACATAGCCATCCCCCGTACTGCCCGTAGAAGGATAACTGATACCGCCCGTCGCTACAATCACCTCATCAAAAGAATATTCCCCTTTTTCAGTGACCACATTTGCTATGCGTGACGTAGGTATTATGTCAGGCGTAGTTCCACCTATTATGTCACACGTAGGTATTATGTCAGGCGTAGTATAGGATATTTTCTCCACTTTTTCGCTTAAATGTATGCTAACCCCAACCGATTTACAGGCTTTTTCAAGGGTTTTTGTCACGTCACTGGCATGGTCGGAGCTAGGAAAAGCTCTATTTCCACGCTCAATTTTCACAGATAAGCCGTAATTTTCGAAAAAATCAATGGTTTTTTGAGAGGAAAAGGAATAAATTGCCCCTCTTAAAAACTTTCCGCCTCGAACAACGTTTTGGAGAAATTCATCAGGGGCAACATCGTTGGTAAAATTACATCTACCTTTCCCAGTAATATAAATTTTCTTCCCAAGCTTTTCATTTTTTTCAAATAAAACAACTTGATGCCCATTTTTAGCCGCAGCATAGGCAGCCATTAAGCCAGCAGCACCACCACCGATAACACATACGTTTTTCATCGTTTTTCCTCTATTTTGCCCATTTTTTGAGGTCAACCAATCCCCCGTCTTTTAAACCCGATATTTATTGTTTCACAAATATTGTTTCATGTTGGTAAATCGACGACGGAATTTTAAAAGTCAAAAAATTGGAAAAATATATTTTTTGTTTTTGCCAATAGCTATATTCAAATTTGTTGAAATGCCTATCTATTATTTTACGAGATGGATAATTTCATTTTTTAAAATCATACCCCTCTTTTGCGCAATTGAGAATTTTAATTTCGCAAAATGAATATTTTATCTTTGCTGATATTAAAATCCAATCTTTGCAAAACATAAATTTGATTTTTGGCAATATGTAAATTTGCGCAACCGATTCCTTATTGAGAAATCGATTGCGCTTAATGTTTCATTTTAATTGTTTCACAAATACTCTTTTGTTTGACAAATTGTTAAACGGGATATACGTTCGATTTTGCCTGGTCTTTATCTACGCCATCGTTTTTTGCAGCTCTCCATTTGAAGAAGTTTTCAGCCACTTGTTCAAAAACTGCATACGATAATACGTCTTCTTCTTTTTCATAATAGCCAAGCTCGATAACCTTTTTCTTGATATCTTCATATTCGGGGGCAAGCAAATCCGCAGGTCTGCAAGTGATGCGTTCTGCGCCAGCAAGCACCTTGTCCGAATACTCCTCATTGATAGGCATCGGTAATGTACCGTATTTTCCAGCGAACAAATCACGCGTTTCTTTTGTAACCATTTTGTATCTTTCGCCCATAACTACGTTCAATACAGCTTGCGTACCAACGATTTGCGAAGAAGGCGTTACCAAAGGAGGATAGCCGCAGTCCTTTCTTACATTGGGAACTTCCGCCAAACATTCCATCAATTTATCCGCTTTTCCTGCCTTTTCAAGCTGATTGATAAGGTTGGAAAGCATACCGCCAGGCACTTGATACAACAACGTATTAACGTCAATTCCTTTGGATTTTTCGTTAAGAATTTTATCCGATTTCAAGCGTTGTTCAACCGTTTTAAAGTGTTTTACGATAGGCAACAACTTATTGATATCAATGCCCGTATCGTAAGGCGTGCCCTGCAACGTCGCAACCAACGGTTCAGTCGCAGGCTGCGAAGTACCGTTACCAAGAGGCGAAAGCGCCGTATCTACGATATCTACGCCCGCTAAAATGGCCATTAAATACACCATATCGCCCGTACCAGTGGTATTGTGCGTATGCAAATGCAACTTCGTAGTAGGCTTCAACGCTGCTTTTAATGCTTTTACAAGCTCGTAAGCTTTAAACGGCAAAAGCAAGTTTGCCATATCCTTCAAACAAATGTTATCCGCGCCGCGCTCTTCCATTTGTTTTGCTAAATCAACGAAATATTCGTTGGTAAACACTTCTTTTCCGTCAACAACCGCGCTAGTATAACAAATAGTAGCTTCGCAAATACCACCATATTTCTTAATGGCTTTCATGGAAACCTCAAGGTTTCTCGGATCGTTCAATGCGTCGAATACACGAATAACACCTACACCGTTTTCGATAGATTTTGCAACAAACTGTTCTACAACGTCGTCTGCATAGTGACGATAACCAAGCAAATTTTGACCTCTTAAAAGCATTTGAATAGGCGTTTTAAGATGGGATTTTAACGTGCGCAATCTTTCCCAAGGGTCTTCATTAAGGAAACGCAAACAAGAATCGAAGGTCGCGCCGCCCCAAGCTTCAATGGAATAATATCCAATGTCGTCCAATTGTTCCAAAACGGGCAACATTTCGTCAATGCGCATTCTCGTCGCTGCTTGCGATTGATGCGCGTCACG
The DNA here is from genome assembly GCA_045658805.1 of Candidatus Scatosoma sp. Taxonomy (GTDB): domain Bacteria; phylum Bacillota; class Clostridia; order Christensenellales; family Borkfalkiaceae; genus Scatosoma. The sequence continues at coordinate 3,895 of JAZOVQ010000036.1, read as the reverse complement.
CAAAATTGTTTCCGTCAACATTACTTTTCTATTATCAAATTTCAATTCCATATTTTCCACCTACCTAATTAAAATAGAGAAATCAAGAACCCAGCGGCAATAGCCGAGCCGATAACACCTGCAACGTTAGGTCCCATTGCATGCATCAAAAGGTGATTGCTTGGATCTTCTTCACGTCCTACGTCCTCGGAAATACGCGCCGCCATAGGCACAGCCGAAACGCCTGCGCTACCGATTAGAGGATTGATTTTGCCTTTAGAAAGCTTGCACATTAAACGGCCCATTAACAAGCCGCCTGCAGTACCGCAAGCAAATGCAACCAAGCCAAGCCCGATAATCATCAAGGTTTGCGGTTGTAAAAACGTTTGGCCAAAAGCCTTACAACCAACGGATACGCCAAGGAAAATGGTAACCGTATTCATAAGACCGTTCTGCGCTTGCGACGAAAGACGATCGCATACGCCCGATTCTTTCAACAAATTGCCAAGCATAAGCATACCCAACAAAGGTACAGCGTCAGGCAACAAACAACCAACCACAAGCGTTACCACAACGGGGAAAATTATTTTTTCCACCTTGCTAACCGTACGCAAAGGCTTCATTTTGATTTGGCGTTCCTTTTTAGGCACCAAAAGCTTCATAATAGGCTTTTGGATAATAGGAATAAGCGCCATATACGAATACGCCGCAACCGCAATTGCGGAAAGCAAATCTTCATTGGTGAATTTCGACAGCGTTTGCGTAAGGTAAATTGCCGTCGGACCGTCAGCACCGCCGATAATTGCAATGGAACAAGCCGCCGCAAGGTCAAACCCTAACACTACCGCACCGATAAGCGTAAGGAAAATACCAAGCTGTGCAGCCGCACCGATAATCATACTCTTGGGATTGGAAATAAGCGGACCAAAATCCGTCATTGCGCCAATACCAAGGAAGATAAGCGGAGGATAAATAACGTTTTGAACGCCGTAGAATAAATACCACAACAAACCGCGATTGCTTACGTTTTCATAAACGTGGGCAACCTCTCTCATTAAATATCCGTTTTGGAAATATATCCCCTCGGGAAGCTGTGCCGCAATCGACGACCATTCTTCCGCAGAAATAGCTTGCCAGGTTTGCGTATCCGATGCCCATTGAACAATTCTTCCGTCGAGGAAATGCCAGCCTTCGGGCAACTGTATCCCCGATGCAATAAATTCCTCTGACGTAATTGCAACGTCCTCGTACGTCCCCCACAGCACGTCGTACGCGCCAGGAAGGTTAATTAAAAACATACCGAAGGCAATTGGCAACAGCAATAAAGGTTCAAATTTTTTAACGATAGCCAAGTAAAACAAGACAAAGGACACCACAATCATTACGTAATTGGACCAGTCCCCGTTTGCTAAACCCGACTCTCGCCACAAATTTGCAAACATCTCGCCGATGCCCGCGCCTGTCGAGAGTAAATTGTTTAACATAATACAATACTCCTTACAAAATCTAATGGATTAACCAATAACTGCGAGTACAGCGTCGGATTCAACGTTAGCGCCCTTTTGCACTTGGAAGGTAACCTTACCATCGCAAGGAGCCGTAATATCGTTGTCCATTTTCATTGCTTCCAAAACAAGAATAGGTTGATCTTTCTTAACGCTTGCGCCGTTTTCAACCAACAAATTTTTGATAAGTCCAGGGAAAGGAGAAAGCACTTTTTCACCATTTGCAGGCGCTGCGCTTACAGGTGCCGCAACAGCTTTAGGCGCTTCAACTGCCTTAGGCGCAACGCTTACGGGAGCAGGACTGCCGCCAACTTCTTCTACCCCAACTTCATAAGATTTTCCATTTACCGTGATAATAAAATTACGCATATATTCTTCTCCTTAAATTCTCTTAATTCTTTTTACCGTAAATTCGCATTTCGGGTTATTTGCTTGATAATACGCCATAAGCGCGCCCATAATCACCGCTATCGTTTCCTCTCCAATTTCGTCCTCAACGGGCGCTGATTTTGTTTCAACCGGAGCTTTTACAACTTCTTTTTTAACGACCTTTACGCTTGATTTCGTTACAAATTTGCCAACCAACCAAACGACAAGGATCAAAAACGCAATCCCGGCGAAAACAACCAAAAAACCGATCAACGCATATAAAGACGCCTCACCGATAGTCGCTTCTCTTCCGCCTTCAGGAAGCGCGTTTAATAAATTTTGCAACATACGCGTCCTCCCTTACTTCACAAGCATTTGCAAGGAAGCAATAAGATATTGTCTAACGAATTGCGGTTCAATAATTCCGTCGATATAGCCATTCTTTGCCGCGTGGATAGGATCGGTATTTTCCGTTGCGTATCTCGCCGCCAAAGCTGCCTTGTCCGCCTTTTCGTCGTTAAATTCAATTTGCGCGCCCTGTGCACCGTCAAACAAACCAATGCTTGCATTGGCAAATGCACACGTATAATCAAAGCCAACCGATTTAGCTGCGAACAGGGAATAACCAAGCCCGATTGCCTTTTTATATACAACGGAAATTTTGGGAATGCCCATTACGTTCAACGCCTCAATCGCCGACAAATATTCCGCAACCTGCTTCATAACGCCGCTATTGTTGACTTCCATGCAAGGCAAGACCCCTTTCACGTCCGCAAAGACAACGAAAGGCAAATTAAAATCATAAGCGAGCGCCAACAAGCGATTGATTTTAGAAAGCTTCGCTTCCGTAAGCTCAACTCCGTTTTCCGCGCCGTCAAACACAAGCGCCGATACGGAAATTCCGCCGATTTTACCAACGACGGTTTTAATTTCTTTTTCGCAATTTGCGCCAATTTCCACATAAGAATCCATTGCGGAAAGCACGTTTTCAGTCGTAGCGTTTTCGTTTAATGCAGGCACGCATGCGTTAAGATCCGCTTCCAAAATTTCGCCGCCAATAATAGACGATAATGCAAGAATTTTCTCTTTTGCTTCCGCTAAATCGGCAACTTCAAGAGAGTTTAACGCTATGTTATTTAAAACTGCGTAGCCGCCAACACTTTCTTTCGGCAAATTCTTACCAGATTTTGCAGATAAAACGAAAGGACTGTTTACCGCCAAAACGCTCTTTCCTTTAACAAAGAAAGCGAAATCGGCAATAGCAGCCAACGTTGCAGCCGAGCCGTATACGTCGCCGTTTAAGATAGCAAACTGCAACACTTCGCCTTTCAGACGAGTGCTCTTCATAAGCAAATCAGCCAGCCCCTCCAAAACGGTAACACCTTCGCCAACTTGTACCCCGCGCGTATTTAACAAATAAATAACAGGCGTAGCGTTCTTTTTGGCAGCATCTAAACACTTTGCAATTTTGTCGCAATTTGCTTTGGAAACACCGCCTTCCATTTCAGCGAAATTTTGCCCAACGATATAGAACGGATACCCATCAATGGTCGCAAAACCCGTCACAACGCCTTCGCCTGCAACTTCTTGTCCGTAAAAATCGTTTTTAGAAAAACTGAACGTTGATAATTCGACAAAACTGTCCTCGTCAATCAACGCGCGGATTTGCTCACGAATATCTTTACCCGCACTCAAAACCGCCGTTTTTCTTTCTTGCAGTAATTGAATTTTATCCATATTGATTCCTCCAAGAAAAATCCATTATCCTATTTTTTTATACTATGCATAGTATAATTATGGTAAAAATTGCAAAACTTTCTACCAATTAACATTATACAACAAAACACTTCTAAATGCAATAGGTAAAACAAAAAAAGTTTGCTAAAAAACAAAAAAAATTGGTTATCCATGCGGTTTCTCTAAAAGAAACTCGCTTGTAACCAATTTTTTGCTCTTATTTTTCTCTTTTTTCACGTCGACGCTTTAATGCCGCCTGAATTTTATTAATATTTTTATACAAAAATATAAACACAACTACAACG
>JAZOVQ010000035.1:0-1736 GCA_045658805.1 Candidatus Scatosoma sp. | reverse complement strand
TTATGTTTTATATCGCAGCTTTGATAAAATCGATAAACACGTCTCTTATCAAATCATTCGTGTCGATATAATCATCCTTTCTATACGCCGCAAAAGAATCACTCAAGTACACGAAATCAATGATCGCCAATTGATAATTTTGCTCGTCCTCTAAATTATACAGTCCCCACCAATACACGCTTGCACTATTGATATATTCATTGATTTCCGCGCCGCTTAAGGTCACTATGTACACTTCGTTTTCAAAGGGCAACACTTGGAACAAATCCGCGTACGTCACTTCGCCCGCACTAATGGACGCGCGCACTCCGCCGCTGTTGATGATGGCAAAATCCACACCGTATTTTTTGTACATGGAATACGCCACGTAAATCCCCACGTCGTATCGGCTCATCTCTTCCTCCGCCGTCAACACAACTTCCGAGCCAATGGAAATATATTCCGCATATTTGTCAAACACCGTGTCCAAAGTGCCGTCACTGGTGTAATTGGACGTGTAATTCAGCCTCCCTTCCGTCGATTGCAAGTTCCCGTTTTCGTCAAATTTCAAAGCCAAACTCGCAAACGATTGACCGTAACCGCCGTTTTGCAAAATATACACTTTGGTGCCGTCCGCTCTCATCGCTTCGTCCTTAGTCGGAGTATGCGTATGCCCCGTGAAAATGCCGTCTATTCTCGCCGCGCCCTCGTACATAAGCATCGTATTATTTAAACTATAATCGTCACCGTGTGATGCCACCAACACAACGTCGCATTCCTGCTCCGTTCTCAATTCAACCGCGAGGTCTTCCACAATTTCGCTTGCTTCAACAAAATCATAATCCGCAACGTTCGCCGAAAGAATGGACGATTCCACCTCGCCGATAATCCCGATAATCCCCACTTTCACTTCGCCAAAATCTACAACGGTGTAGGGCTCAAGCCAATCCACCATTTGGTTCGTGCGCTTGTCGTAAATGTTCGCGCCAAGGAACGGGAACTCCGCCTCGCCGTTGGAAAGGTCGCCGTCTTTGTATTTTTTCATTTCGTCTAAACCCCAATCAAATTCGTGGTTGCCGATAACGAATGCGTCAAAATCCATAGCGTTCAAAGCGTCGAGCATCGGCAAACCCCGAAGCGTACTGCTTACGTACGTGCCTTGGAACATGTCGCCGTTGGCTATTTTGATAACTTCACCAAACGAAGCGTAATTGTTTATGCCCGCCGCAATTTTATCAAATCCGCCCTCCTCTTCGTTCAGTACACCATGGTTGTCGTTTACCATAAGAACGTTTATCAAGGAAATTTCTTCGTTTTCCGTGTTTTCACTGTTTTCGCTGTTGTTGCCGTTATTGTTGTTATTGCCGCTTGCGCTGTCGTTTGAGGGTTCGTCCGAAGTGATACTTGACGAATCCGAGTTATCTAAATGAATATCCGACGACGTGGAAACATCCGCATCGCTGTTAGTAGAAGAATTTACGTTTAATCCATTACAGCCCGTAGCAGTGAGCATAAGGCACAAGGAAAGCATAAACGTTAAAAGCTTTGTCTTTTTCATAACCGATTTCCTCCAAAATATGAAAGTTGTGTTTATTATAGCATAACTTTCTTTTTATTGCAAGTGTTTAGGAATTTTTGATCTCGTTTTTTGCCACCGTTTGTAGTTCGCTTGGGGCGTACGTACCCACCATGTACGCGATGAGTTCGCCCATTGCTTGAAATTTCTTCATGCATTTACTCCTTGGGGACATACAAAA
>JAZOVQ010000034.1:0-1584 GCA_045658805.1 Candidatus Scatosoma sp. | reverse complement strand
ATATCTTTAACCGTTGCAATATCTACAAATTCAACACCGTAGAGCTGCTTAGCTTCCGCCGCATCTGCCGTAGGATCTGCTATCGTGGGTTCAATGCCATATTCACGAAGCTCTTTTACAATATCAAAAATTTTCGTATTGCGCGTATCAGGACAATTTTCTTTGAATGTAAACCCGAGAATGGCAACTTTTGCATTCTTCACCGTTTTTTCCGCTTTGATAAGGTTTTTAACCACGTTTTCCGCAACATATTTACCCATATCATCGTTGATACGGCGGCCGGCAAGAATGACTTGACTGTGATAACCAAGCTGTTCAGCCTTATAAGTCAAATAGTAAGGGTCAACACCAATACAGTGTCCGCCAACCAAACCAGGATAGAATTTCAAGAAATTCCACTTGGTGCCAGCAGCTTCCAAAACCGCTTTCGTATCAATGCCGATTTTATTGAAAATAATAGAAAGCTCATTCATAAACGCAATGTTAATATCACGTTGGCTATTTTCGATAACCTTTGCTGCTTCTGCAACTTTGATGCAGGAAGCTCTATGTACGCCAGCTTCTACAACTAGCTCGTACACCTTCGCAACAACGTCCAACGTTTCGTCATCCATACCCGAAACAATTTTCGTAATCGTTTCAAGACGATGAACTTTATCACCAGGATTGATACGTTCAGGCGAATAACCCACTTTGAAATCTACACCGCATTTCAAACCCGATTCCTTTTCAAGAATAGGTACGCAAACGTCTTCGGTAACGCCAGGATAAACGGTAGATTCAAATACAACAATACTACCCTTTACAAGGTTTCTACCCAAAATACGGCTTGCGCCTTCTACGGGTGTTAAGTCGGGAGTATGGTCGTCATATACAGGCGTAGGCACTGCTACGATATGGAATTTCGCTTCACGAAGCTTCGTTTCGTCGGAAGTAAAGTCGACCGTACTATTTTTAATTACCTCATTACCAACTTCGTTGGTGGGATCAATACCCGATTTATAAAGTTCGATTTTCGCTTTATTGAGGTCGTAGCCAACGACCTTTACTTTTTTTGCAAATGCAACAGCAATTGGCATACCAACGTAGCCAAGACCTACAAGCGAAATTTTTTCTTCGCCTTTTACAATTTTTTCATAAAGATTTGCGTACATAATTTTTTATCTCCTATCGCTATTACAACGAGTTAATTTGCTCTAAATACTTATCGACAACGATTTGCCGATTAAACTGTCGTTCGATTTTTTGTCTTCCTGCTTTGCCCATCGCACATTTTTCTTCATAAGGCAAGGTGATAAATTTTTCTATTACTTCACAAAGTGAATCTACGTTTTTAGCTTCGAAGCCAAAGCCTGTTATGCCTTCATCGAAGGTTTCTTGGCATCCAGGAATGTTCGACGCCAAAATCGGACGTCCGCAAGCCGCCGCTTCCAACAGTACGTTTGCCATACCCTCATGGTAGGAAGGCAACACGATGGCGTGCGCAGTTTTTAAGTAAGACCTTACATCCAACTGTTTTCCATGGCATTGACAATTATTTAAGTCCTTAAAAGGATTTTTACTGCCCTCGTCCTCGCCGCCAAT